>NZ_MAIS01000028.1:0-67438 GCF_001680695.1 Paenibacillus sp. KS1
TCTGTCTAAAGAAGTCTGTCTAAAGAAGTCACATCTCGCTATGCTCATTTCGTTTCTACCTCGTCGCTCTCTTAGAGCTATCAAGGAACGGGATCTCAATCCGGGAAAAGGGACGCAACCTACATGAAGCCATTCCGTATTGGTATAGAAATACATGGTTTAATCTAATGCGGAGACGGAGAGATCAAGAGGAATGGGAGAATCGAGAGACGAGCTTCAACAGATGCTGCAAGCGATAGAGGAATGGGAACGAGAGCAGAAGGACTTATCCATATTCGAGAAGATAGGACGGCTGCCATTCGCGCTGCTGGATCGCTTCACTCCCAAGGGGATACAGAATAAGATTGCTGAATTGCTAGATGAGTTGGGAGGCTATCTCCATACAGGAGGAAGCTACCTCGTCCAGAAGAAAAGCATATTACAAAAGCTTCGTGCAAAGTGGGCAGAAGAAGATCCTGTTTCCCTGGCGGCCTCTACTGCGCAGGGGAATCCACTGGATCTGCTGGCTGTGAAGCAGATGCCTTTAGCTCTGAGCAACACAGTTGCGGATTCGGTGCGGGAATCCAATAAGAAGGTAGCATTTGCTCAAGGGGCAACGACGGGATTTGGCGGCATATTTACGTTAGCGGTGGATATACCTGCGGTTCTTGGGATCGCACTTAAGGTGCTGCAGGAGACGGCGATCTGCTACGGCTTCGATCCGGATGATCCCAGAGAGCGGCTCTTTATTGTGAAGTGTATGCAGTTTACGATGTCCGACATTGTAGGCAAGCAGGCGGTACTGCAAGACATTGGCGACTACGACAACCCGAATAGACTTCGAGACTCGGTGTCTGAAGTACAGGGATGGCGGGAGACGATGGTGTCCTTTACCGATAATTTTGGCTGGAAAAAGCTGTTCCAATCCGTGCCGGTTATCGGCATGATATTCGGTTCGTTCATGAACCGTTCTATGATTCATGAGATGGCAGAGACAGCGCAGATGCTATACCGCAAGCGGGCAGTGCTGGAACGTCTCAATGTGCTGGATGACTGCTGCTAAGCGCTAGTTGCAGATATTGCTTGCTGCCCCTTCGAGCCGATCCTTGATCCTATGGCAAGCGGCTCAAAGGGGCAGTGGTTAGTGTAATGAATTCGGCCCAGCGGCATCGGCGTACGGCACAATTCACATAAAGCAGGCCGCGTACCAGAGAGGCCGATGATGAGATCAGGAGACGCTCTAGGACATGATGCGCTTCTGTCCCTCTAGTGCTCGAATCTCGCTTACATTTTGCGTAAATTCTAACGTCCCCATATATTTCCCCGACTCGTCCCGAACAGCGAAATAGCGAATATAGACGAACTTATCCTTGAACGGGATCCAGAAATCCTCGACATCTTTTTTTCGCGATTATTAATAAGTTCGCTCATCGTAAGTCTCCTTTGTCATTGAGATTCATTATCAATAATTCAATGCATGCTTAGATGATAGCAAAGAACAATACGGGACGATTTGATTGAGATCACATTTTGCTTTGCATAATTTCTGACGCATTTCTTTGAACGAATTGCTTTTCCGTACCCAATCTTGGAACAGTACGGCTTATTTGTGCTGGCTAGGCACTTCATTTGTAGGGGGAGAGGTGTGTTCCCGTGTTGTAAAGAGCAGTGAGGAAGCTTGGGTGTTATGTATGTGAAAATATGGTTTGTTAATGGCAACTATTTCAATTACTATTTATGTATGGATATACACAGTGCGATGTAGAAATGAAGTGCATATGAAGGTACAGGAGTGCCGTAGACAGGCGGGCCCGCATGCGGCTGATGAAGAGTCAGTCGATGCCGACATGGCCCAGTGTACGGTGCTGGTTAAACGAATATGAGACAGGATGTGATGCTATTCATGAAGGGAAAGACATTGCTGTTTAGTCATGTCCGTGCTCATCTGCCGCTCTATGTGACAGCTGTAGGCTGCATGGCGTTAGCCAATATCATTTACTCCGTATTCCCCACCTTGCTAGGGCGATTCACTGATGAACTGCAGATGCGGGGGCTGACGAAGGAGTCCGTGATTCATTACAGCTTATGGCTGCTTGGAGTTGCTATCGGATATGGCTCTTTGTTTGGAATTGGACAATATCTGAATCATCGTCTAGGGCGTAAGTTTGAATTCAACACTAGACAGAAGCTGTTTGCTCAATTTACAAGATTAAGTGAGCACTATTATTCGAATCACGGTGTAGGCAAGCTGCTCAGCTATTTCATGAATGATGTTACCTCGGTTCGAGAAACGATTGCCAACGGAGTGAACCAGACGACGAATGCGACGATCCTGCTCCTGTCGGTCATCATTATGATGGGGGTAAGTGGCATTCCGCTATATTTGGTATTCGTGTGCGTGCTTCCACTGCTTACGATTCCGCTGTTTGTCATTTATTTCGGCTCGCGCATTCGGACTCGTTCTCGTGCGGTGCAGGATTCCCTTGCGGCGATGACGGAGTCCGCAGAAGAGCAATTCGGTGGCATGAAGGTGACGAAGACATTCGCAGTTGAGCATGTGGCAGAAGAACGCTTCGGCGCAACAGTGGATCAGATTTGCAGCAATCAATTAGGACTTGTGCGGATGACATCTCTCTTCCAAGCGCTCATTCCGTTTGCTGGCTCACTTTCCCTCGTTATCGCAATAACGTATGGGGGTGTGCTGTCGATGCAGGGACAATTATCCCTTGGAAGCTTCGTTATGTTAACCCTGTATTTGCGCATGATTATGACACCCCTGCAGCAAATCGGCAATGTCATCAATGTGATGCTCCGCTCACGAGCTTCTCTTGATCGCTTGAACCGGCTGTTGAATGAAGAGCCGGACATCCGTGAATATGCGGGTGCTCAGCCAATCTCGGCGGACGATGCTGTGATCGAGATCAGGAACCTGACATTTGCCTATCCAGAGGAAAGTAGAGAATCATTAGCTGATGTGAATATTCAGATATCAGCAGGCAAGACGCTCGGCATTGTTGGCAAGACGGGCAGCGGCAAGTCGACACTAGTGAAGCTGCTGCTTCGCGTCTACGATCCTCCGAAGGGGACAATTCGGATCGGAGGCCAAGACATCTGTGAAGTTACGCTAGAGAGCCTGCGTACCCAAATTGGGTATGTGCCGCAGGATGGATTCCTATTCAGTACGACTATTCGAGATAATATTGCATTCTATAACCGAAATGCTGCAGACAAAGCGGTTGAGGAGGCGGCGAAGCAAGCGGACGTATGGGACAATATTATGGGATTTCCTGATCAGTTCTTTACGAAGCTGGGAGAGCGCGGCCTTACCTTGTCCGGCGGCCAGCGTCAACGAACGAGCTTGGCACGGGGAATGATTAAGAACGCGCCCATTCTCATTTTGGATGATAGTGTAAGTGCGGTTGATGTTGTAACAGAGACGACGATATTGAACAATCTCCGGGAAGTTCGAAAGGGCAAGACGAACATCATTATCGCACACCGGATAAGCGCTGTACGCCACGCTGATGAAATTATTGTCCTTGATCATGGGAGCATTGTGGAACGTGGAACACATGAAGAACTGATCCAATCAGGCGGCTATTATGCCTCGCTCAATACGATTCAAGAGGAGGGGAAGAGAAATGCCTGAACCGACAGCGAACGTGAAGGGCAGGAACAATCATCATCCTGCACAGTCCAAGGAGATAGGCTCACGCATGGCAGGGGCTTCTCCCGAGGAGCGCAGGCAATCGTTTCGCGCTATGTTCGCTTATGCGAAGCCGTATCGCTTGACGTTTCTCGCCATATTTTTATGTACATTCCTTGCAATTGGAGCGGATTTGCTGCAGCCTTATCTCGTGAAGATCGCGATTGACGATCATGTCTTGGCCGGGAAGCACGGCGTGGACACATTATTTCTGCTTGGCGGCAGCTATTTGCTTCTCGCACTGCTTAGCTTGCTGTTCACCTATATTCAGGCGAACCTGCTTCAGAAGGTGGGGCAGGGCATTGTCGGCCAGTTGCGGAAGGATCTGTTCAGACATATAACGAAGCAATCGATGTCATTCTTCGATCGCCATTCAATGGGCAGCCTCGTAACGAATGTGTCCAGTGACACCGAGACGATCAACCAGTTCTTTACTCAAGTGCTGTTAAGCGTAGTAAGGGACGGCATGTCGCTTCTCTTGGTCGTGGCGTTTATGTTTTCGCTCGATGCGAGGCTTGCGATGTTCTGCCTTATCTTGTTCCCAATTATTTTTGCGATTGCGGTCGCTTTCCGGAAGGCGCTGCGATCTGCTTATCAGCGCGCACGGGGTGAGCTGTCAAGGCTTATCGGATTTTTGGCGGAGAATCTGTCGGGTATGGGCCTCATCCAGGCGTTCCATCAGGAGAAGGAGCAGACAGAGCGCTTCACGGCGCAGAATCGGAAGTATTTGCAAGAGAATCTGCGTGAGGTGCGCACGAGCATCATGTTCAACCGCTCGTTCGATGTGCTCGGCAATGTGTCAGTCGCATTCATCGTGTGGCTTGGCGGCATGGCTGTATTGGATACGTCATTGGCGTTCGGGGTTCTGTATGCATTCATCAATTACATTCGTCAGTTTTTCCAGCCAATCAACCATATTACCCAGCAGTGGAATACACTCCAATCCACAATCGTATCCATGGATCGCTTGTGGCGCATCTTCCGCATTCAACCTGAAGTACAGGATCCGAAGCCAGAGCAGGAGCATAATGTAGTTGCCTCTGAAGTGCAGGGCCAAGTCGACTTCAATCATATTCGCTTCGCTTATGTTGATGATCGCGACGTGCTGCATGATCTGGATTTGCACATCAAGCCAGGTGAGTTCATAGGCATCGTAGGCACGACGGGAGCTGGCAAGAGCTCACTTGTGAACCTGCTCGCGCGCTTCTATGACGTCAAGCGGGGAAGTGTTGAGATTGATGGGGTTGATATCCGCCGACTGCCGCAGCATACGCTGCATCAGATTGTCGGACTAGTGCAGCAGGATCCATTTCTGTACTCGGGATCCATTCTTGATAATGTTCGCCTATTCCAGGATACCGTATCGCGGGAAGAAGTGATCTGGGCCTGCAAGGCGGTTGGGGCGCACGGTATGATCAAGCGCTTGAAGCATGGCTATGATACAAGGCTGTCTGATCGCGGGAGCGGTCTATCGGCGGGAGAGCGGCAGCTGATTTCTTTCGCTCGGATTCTCGTGTTCCAGCCCCGCATTCTCATCTTGGATGAGGCGACGGCACATTTGGATTCTCATACCGAACAGCTCATCCAGCAAGCGCTTGAAGTGGTCTCAGAGGGTAGAACGACGCTCGTGATTGCTCACCGTTTATCGACCATTCAGCATGCTGATCGCATTATCGTCATGCGGCATGGCCGCGTTGCAGAGGAAGGGACGAACGAGTCCCTTATTGCACAGAATGGATATTATGCAGAGCTGATCCATCATTCGCGTTCGTACCCAAGAACAGCCGAGCAACAATAATCTGCTTACTACAATGCATCTTATCTCCTAATAGCAGTGCAGAGCTAGAATGGGAGGTAAGGTGTATTTTCATTTCAGCTTATCCACTAGTTCTAGCACCCGCGACTTTATTCTAATTTCCGCCAAAGAAGCAGCACAGGATGGCTTCTATCACCAAGTGTCAGTTCTCTCGCGATATCCAGCGTCAGTATTATCCTCTCATTCACTATTCAATCCTTGGCCGCATATCATGTGCCGGTACTCACAATTACTCTGTTATTTTATCTAAATTAAATATTAGATTATAATTATTATTGATAAATGTATCTCAGTGTGCTAAATTAATAACACACTTAATAATAATTATTATTATTTAAAACATAAAATAAAAACATGCGGAGGCGATATTATTGAGTAACCCGACGAAATTGACAACGAATCAAGGCGCCCCAGTAGCTGATAATCAAAACTCGAAAACAGCTGGACAGCGCGGTCCAGTGTTGTTGGAGGATTACCATCTCATTGAGAAGCTTGCGCATTTCGATCGAGAACGTATTCCTGAGCGTGTCGTCCATGCTCGCGGTGCGGGGGCGTTCGGTGTGTTTCGTCCGTATCAAAGCATGTCTAAATATACAAAGGCAGCCTTCTTGCAGGATCCTTCCATTGAGACGAAGGTATTCGTGCGTTTCTCTACGGTCATCCATGGAGGGACATCTCCTGAGACGCTTCGCGATCCACGCGGATTCGCTGTGAAGTTCTATACAACCGAAGGCAATTATGACTTAGTAGGCAATAACCTGCCTGTGTTCTTTATTCGGGATGCGATTAAGTTCCCGGATATGGTGCACTCGCTGAAGCCGGCTCCACATACGAATATCCAAACACCAGATCATTACTGGGACTTCATGTCGCTGTCTCCTGAATCGACCAATATGTTGACATGGTTATTCTCAGACCTGGGTATCCCGGCGAATTATCGAGAAATGGACGGATTTAGCGTACACGCCTTCAAATGGGTGAATGATGAAGGCAAGGTTGTTTATGTGAAATATACATGGAAATCACTTCAAGGTGTGCGCAGCCTGACTGCAGAAGAAGCGGAGCATATTCAAGCGAAGGATTTCAACCACGCTACTCGTGACCTATATGAATCGATCGAAGCAGAAGACTTCCCAGAATGGGACTTGTATGTGCAAATGATGGAGCCATCTCAAGGGGATGATTTTGATTTCGATCCGCTTGATCCTACGAAGGTATGGCCGGAAGAGCTAGTGCCGATGATGAAGGTAGGACGGATGACGTTGAACGAGAACCCGGCGAACTTCTTCGCGAGCGTAGAACAGTCTGCCTTCTCGCCAAGCGTACTGGTACCTGGCATTGAGCCATCGGAAGATAAGCTGCTGCAAGGCCGCTTGTTCTCGTATCCGGATACACAGCGCCACCGTCTAGGGCCAAACTATTTGCAAATACCAGTCAATTGCCCGTTTGCCCAAGTTCGGAACCATCAGCGCGATGGAGCCCTGAATGTGAATCAGGATCCGTCTCCAATTAACTATGAACCGAACAGCCATCCCGGCGCATATGTTGAAGCAGGAGGGCAGTTCGCAGAGAGCGAAATGCTCCTCGACGGCACGACGATGCGGCGTACGATTAGCAAGACGAATGACTTCGGGCAGGCTGGCGATAAGTATCGCAGCTTAACCCCAGAGGAGCAATCGCGATTGATTGCGAACTTGGTGAACGACCTCAAGCAGGTTAGACCTGAGGTTCAAATGCGCGCATTGTGCAACTTCTTCCGTGCCGATGCGGGCTATGGTGCCCGAATTGCGGCTGGCCTTGGGATTGACGTAAGTGCGCACACGAAGCATATGAACTCATAACATGCTCTTAAGTAACGATGAAAACAACGATAAGAAAGGCAGGGACCCCCATGAATCGCAATTCGATGATCTCATTCGTACAATCTGACAGTAAGCGAGAACCCGTACATTTAACACAGCAGAGAGAAGCGGTCTTATCGTTCGTTAATCAAGCCGAGTCCCCCGCAACCGCGATTGAAATTTATCTTGGAATGCGTGCGACCACGAAGCGCATTTCACTCTCTACGGTATATTGCAGCTTGAAATATTTTGTTAAGAACGGTATCGTGCGTGAACTGAATGAAGATCACACCTCGAAGCGGTATGAATGCATTGCCAAATAAGTACTTGAATCCTTGATGGATCTCATCATTTACATGAGGAAGGATAGAGGCTCAGATTATATCTGAGTCCCTATCCTTTTTTGCGTGACCATACCCTGATGTATTCCTTGGCTGCTCCCAATTAGATTGCAAAAAGAGGCTCTCATTTTTTGGATCTGGGGCATCTGATGATAGCGTTCGAAGACCGGCGATATGGTATATTAAGGGGAGAAATGCGTTTCGCTTGGGTTGCCACATGGTCAATGATTAGAAGGAGAAATGGGTATTGATGCTTAATCCAGAGCAGCTTCAGTCGCTAATAGAGCAGATTGAGCTTGTTCTGCTGCCTGCAGCAGACATTCGCAGTCTGAATGGGGACGACCCCGTTCAAGTGTCCAATATACCGGTGGATTGGGAGGTTATTGGCGCAGGGAATTATGCAGTCGTCTTCAGCCATAAGCAATATGCCTCTGTTGCGATAAAAGTGTATGCAGCAGGTAGGAGGGGCTTGGACGACGAAGCGGAAGTATATCGACGTCTGGGCAAGCATCCTGCCTATTCGGAATGTTATTACGTCGGGCAAGGATATTTGATATTGAAGCGGCTACCCGGGGTAACGCTGTATCACTGCCTCCGGCATGGGGTATCGATACCACAATCGGTATTGGACGATATTGATGAAGCGCTGGAGTATGCATCCGCACGAGGGTTGACCCCAAGAGACATCCATGGCAAAAATGTCACCAATGATTGTGGCAAAGGGTATGTCGTGGATGTATCCGATTTTCTGATCCCGCAGCCTGACCGCATGTGGGGGGACTTCAAGCGAGCATATCGCTTGTTGTACAAACCGCTAGGCTTGAAGTGGGGAGTGCCGGTTCCGGAGTGGCTGCTTGAGCTGCTTCGCAAAAGCTACCAGATTTACCGTAGACGCGCGGCTGCGACGGGCTGCGATAAGAACTGACTATGCGAGCGGGAAGGAAAATACATGGGCAGTAGAAGGTCATAGTACTAGGGGATTCATATTTAGCAATGTCCATACACGGTGTCAGATAGGGCTGGCATGCCGCAGTATGGTGCAATATAAATATAGTCATTATTGCCGCGAAGGGAACGATAAGATCATGTCAACCGAGAGACAAGGCCTGTCTTCAGACAAGAAGTGGGACAAGCAAACAGTAGTCGTGCATGATTGTCACGATGAACGGCATTTCGGCGCAGTTACAATGCCGATGTATCAGAACAGTCTGTTTACCTTTTCATGCCATAAGGAATTTTATGAGGCACTGGATTCTCCGCTAGAGCACCATCTCTACTCGCGCGGCAACAATCCGAGCGTCAATGAATTAGAGCGTCGGTTGGCTCTGCTGGAGGGAGGGGAAGCAGCACGCTGCTTCGCTTCAGGAATGGCGGCGATCTCTGCGGCCATTATGTCAGCAGTGAAGGCCGGTGATCACGTCATCTGTGTGGATCATGTCTATGGGCCAACTCGTGAAATGCTTGGCAATTACCTGCACCGCTTCGGGATTGAGACGACATTCGTGAATGGGGAATCGATTGAGAGTATAGAAGCCGCTGTTCGGCCGAATACTTCAATGTTATATCTCGAGAGCCCGACAAGCATGACGATTCGACTTCAGGATCTGCGTGCATGTGCGGAGCTCGCCAAGCGAATCGGAGCGACAACGATCATTGATAATACGTGGGCGACTCCGATATTCCAGAATCCGCTGGAACTCGGTATTGACTTGGTGGTTCATTCCTTGACGAAATATATTGGCGGACATAGTGATATTATGGCTGGGGTTATTATCGGTTCACATGAACGGCTGCAAGAAATCGGACGCCAAGAATTTCTGTTATACGGCGGAATCATGACGCCGCAGACAGCATGTCTTGCGATGCGCGGACTGCGCACGCTCCCACTGCGTATGGAGCGGCTGCAGCAGAATGGTCTTGCTGTGGCTGCGTATTTGGATGAGCTTCCGTACATTGCGCGAGTGAACCATCCCGGACTGACTACTTATCCGCAGCATGAGTTGGCGAAGCAGCAAATGAGCGGGTACGGGAGCTTGTTCTCCTTCGAGATGGCGCTTCCGCTTGAGCAGGTGCTGACATGGGCGGATCGGCTGCAAATGTTCCGAATCGGGGTCAGCTGGGGTGGCTATGAGAGCTTAGTGCAAGTTGTTCGCCCACTAGCAGGGCAAGAGGGAAAAGAGCTTGTCCTCGTACGGCTGTACGCAGGACTTGAAGATCCTGAACTGCTCATTCAGGATATGCGCCGCTCCTTCGAACAATTGGGATTATCGTAGAATTAGAGGTATATAGGATAAACACAAAAGAACTGGCTGCGCAGATAGACGCGTCCAGTTCTTTTTGCGTTGCAGCCATTATTTTTCGATACAGAGGGTAATGCTAAACTCGCTCTCCTCATCTTCGATGTAGGCTGCAATCTTGCGCAGCAAGGCAGCGGCCTGTGATCCTGAAGCTGCTAAGTCATATTTGAACTTCATCTCTTCTTGGGATAGTACAACTTGGTGAGAAGCCGGAGAGAAGCTGCCCGATTCATCTCGGAGCGTATAGCTTGCGTTTGCAAGCAGCGACTCGTTGGATGATCGAGGCACAATCGGATTGAACACACTTTTTTTTCCGCACAGATCCTCATAAATTTGCAGCTTCTTCAACCAATTGTAATACATCGAAGAGCTCTTGAACCCGAAGCCTTCTGCCATCTCATGAATACGATTGCTTAGACGCAGCTTCTTTATGGCATCAATTTGTTCGTCTCTCTCAAGGGACTCAATTTCCTGAAGAGAAGGGAAATTCATACAATCAGCTCCTTAGTGTGATAAAAATCTCTTGGATTGATTTGGATAGATTATAATCTGTCAGGATCAGAAATACAATGTGTCAATTGTGTTACGAGGAGCAATTGGTTACATGAGAAATGTACGAGCTGAAGCAGAATGTTTTAATAATTGTTGAAATTACTCTTCAACATGGCTCTTTTCGACTGCGTGAGCCCATCCCTATGAGATTCATGTGGAATGATAATTCTATTATTATATCATAAATTGAAATAAAATTTCAGAAGCGTATAATAAGAATAGAGGACAAAAATGACATGTTCTCGCAAAAAATAGGGCTTAATGGATTCAGCAGCAATTATTCATGAAGACGTTTACATATCATGTAGAGAATTGGAGTTTCTAAGGAGGAGAAAGGTTGCGCACACGATCATTAGCTGTAAAATCGGAACATATTATCATCGGACTAATGTCAGGTACTTCACTGGACGGGATTGACGCCGCAGTCGTTTCCATTCAGGGGGCGGGAGTAGAGTCTCGGGCAGATATGATCGCCTTTCATTGCAAGGAATATGATGATGAGCTTCGAGAGCGACTGAAAAGATTGTGTACAAGAGGCGGAACGAGTACAGAAGAAATATGTATCATGAATGCCTATATGGGGGAAATGCTGGCACAGGCGGCGCGCGAGGCGGCAAGCAATGCTGGAATCTCGATGGAGGACGTCGATTTCATCAGCTCCCACGGCCAGACAATCTGGCACCAGCCTGTCGTAGATAAGGCAGATCGATGTGCGGTTCCTTCCACTCTACAAATTGGGGATATCTCAATCATTGCCAAGCATACGGGTGTCCCCGTTATCGGAGATTATCGGCCGGCGGATATGGCAGTTGGCGGACAGGGAGCACCATTAACGCCGTATGCGGACTATCTGTTGCTGCGAGACTCGGAAGTGGGCAGAATTGCGCAGAACATTGGCGGAATTGGCAATTGTACGATTCTTCCTGCTGGCGGGGATCAGAGTACGGTGACCGCCTTCGATACGGGTCCCGGCAATATGCTGATCGATCAAGCCATCTATCAATTATCGGGTGGGGCATATGGGTATGACCGCAATGGGGAATGGGCGTCACGCGGCCAGGTGAATACCGAGCTGCTGGATGAATTGCTTGCACATCCATACTACGCCGAGCCGCCAGTGAAGACGACTGGACGTGAGATGTTCGGTACGGATTATGCGCTGCATTGGATCGAGCATGGCAGAATGCTGGGGCTGTCGGCTGAGGATATCGTTGCGACATTCACCGCATTGACGGCCCGCACGATTGCGGATGCCTATCGGCAGTTTGTATTTCCTCAACACCGCATACGAGATGTTATTGTCAGCGGAGGGGGAGCACGCAATGCAACACTGATGCGCTGGCTTGCGGAAGAGCTGCCGGAACAGAAGGTGACAGCCTCTGATGAGATGGGATTGCCGGGAGATGCGAAGGAAGCGATCGCATTCGCCCTGCTTGCAAATGATTTTATATACGGGGTTCCGAATAATTTGCCTCGTGTTACCGGAGCTGTGCGTCCAACCATTATGGGCAAGCTGGCCATGCCATAATCCAATCCATAGCTATGATTGCTATGAAGTAGATGAGAATTTCTCGGTAATAGGACTTACGATTGCGTTCTAAGATTCATCACAATGCTGTGGGGGGATTGGGCGATGCCGGAAGGTCGTCTTGCTGCGAACAACGCACAGTTTCAGGATGCTTGCGCGCTGATTGATGATGCAATAACGAGTGGAGATATTCCAGGGGCCGTCTCGCTTATTTGGTACGGTGGTCATGCGTTCGAGTATGCTAGGGGCCATGCAGTGGATACAGATAAGCACAGGATACCAGTCACGATTGATACCATATACGATTGTGCTTCCTTGACGAAGATTGTCGTGACACTCCCGTTACTATTAATGCTTGTTGAATCAGATAAGCTTAACTTGGATGATCCTGTGGCCATGCACATGCCCGAGTTCAGCGGCAATGGAAAAGATTCGATTACGATTCGCCAGTTGCTCGCACATACTTCAGGCCTGCCTCCTCATCGGGATTTGTATTCACATGGATGGTCACATGATGAGATTGCTCGCCATCTGGATCGTATGGAAGTAGAGTATCCGCCGGGAGCAGGCTGTCAGTATAGTTGTCTCGGCTATATTGTGCTCGGTAGACTTATAGAGCGCGTATGCGGAGAGTCACTGGCTTCAGCGGTGGAACGCATGCTGCTGAAGCCGCTCGGCATGGTGGACAGCAGCTTCAATCCTCCGCAGGAGGCTCGTTCACGAATAGCGGCTACGGAATATGATTCGCGGCTAGAGGAGCATTGCTGGGGACGGGTCCATGATGAGAATGCAGCTGCGTTGGGCGGCGTCGCCGGAAACGCAGGGCTGTTCGCTTCTGCGCGCGATCTAGTGCGTTATGCCCGCTTATGGGTAAGCAAGGCTGAGCTGCATGGAGCGGAGGGCAATTTGCTGTCTGACCGCGTCATTCAAGAGGCGCTCCGTTGTCAGACTTCCAATATACCCAATGCAAAGCGAGGACTCGGTTGGGTGCTGCAAGGGGATACCGCTGATTTTGCTGGAATAGGATGGTCAGCCTCCAGCTTCGGTCATACAGGCTTTACGGGTACAAGCATATGGATCGATCCTGAAAGGGATATCGTAGTGGTGCTGCTTACCAATCGCGTGCATTATGGACGGGATAAGAGTATATCAGAACTGCGACGCCAATTTCATGAAGCCGTCCTAGCAGCAATCACAGAATAAAGTTGATTTGTCGGCATGAAACGGAGAATTCACGTCCCTTTATCACGATTTTCGTCTAAAACCGCCTGTTGTTCGCTTTGAGCGTTCGGCAGGCGGTTTTGTCTTTCGCTATAATAGATGAGCCAAGTTATCATTTTGGTTATGCATATTTCATGATATAGGATATAATGGAAATCAGCTGTATGTGGAAATATGTCGTATTTTCAATGTAAAAGGGGTACTACGATGACATTACCGATTCTTTATATGGTCATTCCTTGTTATAACGAGGAGGAGGCCTTGCCAATTACGACACCTGTACTCATCGAATTGCTGAATGGACTCGAACGGGATCAGCTCGTATCAGCCGACAGCCGTATCTTGCTTGTAGATGATGGGAGCCGAGATGGAACGTGGCAGCAGATCGAGAAGGCCCGCGCCGCTCACCCTGTTATTTGCGGATTGAAGCTTGCTCGCAATGCCGGCCATCAGAAGGCGCTGTTAGCCGGACTTATGTACGCGAAGGAGCATGCGGACTGCATTGTGTCGCTAGACGCCGATCTTCAAGACGATACCGGAGCCATTCGAGAATTCGTGCGCAAGTTTCATGAGGGATACGAGGTCGTATACGGTGTTCGCAACAGCCGAGCAACAGATACATGGTTCAAGCGCTGGAGTGCTGAATCCTTCTATAAAGTGATGCGCAAGATGGGTATCCCATTGGTATACAACCATGCAGATTATCGCCTTATGAGCCGGAGGGCTGTAGAGCACTTGAGCGAATTCCATGAAGTGAACTTGTTCTTGCGAGGAATCGTACCGCTGATCGGATTCCGTTCCACAACAGTTGCCTATGACCGTATGGAGCGTGTTGCAGGTGAATCGAAGTATCCGCTTCGCAAGATGCTGTCATTTGCATGGGATGGCATTACGTCGTTCAGCATCAAACCTATGCGCCTTGTTACAATGCTTGGCTTCATCAGCCTGGGAGCGAGTATTATTGCCGGAGGCTACACGCTTATTTCCAAGCTGACTGGACATACCGTGTCCGGCTGGGCTTCATTGATGTTCTCGCTATGGTTCATCGGCAGCATTCAGTTGCTGGCGTTAGGTGTGATCGGAGAGTACATCGGGAAGATATATAATGAAGTAAAACGCAGACCACCCTATATTGTGGAGACGGTGCTGTCTGACGCATACGTGGTACAGAATAAGGCGCAGCCTTCCTGGCCGGGTGCCCAGCGTGCAGAGGTGAACCGATGAGCCGTGAGCAAGCGGCCAGTAAGGGCTGGCTGGGATTGTTCAGCCGCTATGCGGTTGTCGGCGTGATTAACACATGCATTGGACTTGGGCTTATTTATGCACTGATGCACCTTGCTGGATGGGATCACTTCTCATCGACATTTGTCGGGAACACCATAGGGGTGCTGTGCAGTTATGTGCTCAATCGCCGCTTTACGTTCCAATACGAGGGGGCGCAGCTCAGCAGCTTCATTCGGTTCCTTGTTATTTCCTTGCTCTGTTATGCAGCAGCCTACGTGCTGCTTCATCCTGCATTCTCAGCGCTGGTTACGGGGCTGCTAAGCTCACTGCCGCAATCATGGCAGCAATCGCTGATTGTGTTGTGCGAAGCGGGCGCTTACACCGTAACTTCGTTTGTGCTTCATCGACTGATTACCTTCGCCGCACCATCGTCAGCATCTGAGCCTTCATCCCGTGCGGCGCGAGCGAGCGACGGACAACTCGGAGAGGACTATGACAACTACCGCAGTGCTGAACGCCAATAAATGAAATGAGGCGCTTCCCCATCTCGGGGAAGTGCTATTCTTTTTAGTTAGGAGAGTGATTCTTGGCATGAAACGAAAAGATTGGGTATCTTGGGGTTCCGTTCTAATCGGTGCTATCATTCTAACATGCATTTTGTTTACTTCGCCTTATATCGGAGTAGCAGATAACGGAGACTTTGATCGTATCGTGCGGAGCGGGGGGATATCGCCGCTTAATGACACGTTTACATATGAGGACAAGTATTTCGGATTTAGTCATTCCAAATATGATTACGGTCCATTTGCTGTCAATTATGCGTCTTCGCAGGTGTTGTTTGTCTTCATTGCAGGGCTAATTGGACGGGTGCTCAATCCATCCTATTTCCCGATGCAGGCAATGGGCATCGTATATTCATTGCTGCTATTAAGCACATTGTTTGTCATTGTCCGCTACGCTTGTGCAGGCAAGCGGTGGCTGCAAATCACAGCAGCGCTCTGTGTACTGTTCATGTTTTTCGATATTGGATATGTCGGTTATTTTCATTCCTTTTTCGGTGAGTCGGTTTCCCTGCTGTTTCTATTGTTGTCCACGGCGATTGCGGTTACTTTGGCAAGGCAGCAGCATCCTTCACTCACTTGGCTAGTCCTATTGTTTGTCTGCGCGTTTATATTGGCAGCCTCCAAGATTCAAAATGCGCCGGTTGGCTTGGTGTTTGCTTTATATGGGCTTCGATTGTACAAAAAGCGGCCGGATCGAGCTTGGAAGCGGGTGATAGCTGGGGGAGCAGCCTTCATGATCGCGACAACAGCGCTCATCTATGTGTTCGCGCCTAAAGAGCTGAAGCAAATCAATTTGTATCAGACGATCTTCTTCGGAATTTTAAAAGATTCTCCGCATGTGTCAGAGGACTTGGATGCACTAGGCATCCCTCAGAAATATGCGGTTCTCGCTGGAACGAACTATTTTCAATCCGATGTCCCGATTAAGCAGGATGCGCCTGAGCTTACGGAACATGTTTACTCCAGACTTGGACATATGGACATTGTTGGCTACTACTTGCGTCATCCAGTTCGGATCATTGACAAACTTGAGGCTGCCGCTTCGCAGGCGACATTCATTCGTCCTTATTACCTAGGGAGCTATGAGAAGGAATTGGGTGAGCCACGCGGTGCATTATCGTATACCTACAGTACTTGGAGTGAGGGCAAGAAGAAACTAATTCCGAAGAACTTTACCTTTTTCTTCATCTTCTTTGTACTATACATTGGCATCGTGCTGAAGGAGTATATTCGGAATAAATATAAGCGTCAGATGCTGGATGTCACGCTCATCGTAGCCTTAATAGCGATTATCTCCGTCGCAGTGCCACTTGTCGGCGATGGGGAAGCCGATTTGGGCAAGCATCTATTCCTGTTCAATGTGAGCTTCGATATTATGATCGTATTTACGGTCATTTGGATCGTGTCACAGGTGCGCCGGATATTCGACCGTTCGCCGGAGTTGGAATAGCGGGCGAAATACAGCTATGATATAGCTGCGCATATTGGAAATCCCCTCGGGCCGCAGCTGCACATCGTAAGATATCGATGATGCAGCTACGGAACTCCGAGGGGATTTTTATACTGCCTAATCTGTTATAGATCCTTAACATTGTTATGCATAATGGACAAGATTCTGCGGAACGTTTCCACTTCTTCCTCTGTTAATCCTTCAATCGTTTTCTGGTAAGCTTCAATGGATGGAGCAAGTATGTCTTCTTTGATTTCTCGGCCTTTGACAGTCAAGTATACACGAAGTGATCTGCGATCCGATTCATGCGTTACTCGATAGATAAAGCCTTTTTTCTCGAGCTTGAACAGCATGCGAGCTACATTCGTCTGGTCTTTATGCAGCCGCTCTGCGAGTTCCTTCTGTGTGATTCCTTCCTGCTCCCACAACACCACTAAGATTTCCCATTGGTCGACAGTGATGTCGAAAGGATTTACAACCTTCTGATAATAATTCGTAAGCTTCAAATCTGCCCGATGAACAATGACTCCGATATACTTTTCTAATTCCAAATGCGGACCCCCAGATTCATTCACATCGTTATTATAGTTGTTCAAATACGCATGCTTTGAACAACCCCTATCGTTGTTATGACCATTATAGGTAAGGACAAATAACGTGTCAATGAAGCGGGACAGTTGTCGATTGAGCGACGAATCCGGGTTACTTCCGTGTCCTCAAGGCTGTGCTGCTGCCTTCCCAACAACGCTCATGACGATCTCGGCAGCCCGTTCATATCCTCCTGCTTCGCGAAGAGACTTGCCGATGGCATGGGCTTGCTGCTTATAGGAAGGGGTATGCAGCACTTCGAGTAGTGCGCTCCGAAGCACTTCTGGCGTGAGACCTTGATGATCCACGATAACTCCAGCTCCCCGGTTCTTCACTTGCATTGCAACCATAGGCTGATCGGACGTTAATGGGATCATGACGAGCGGCACATCGTAGTATAAGGCTTCACTTGTGCTGTTCATGCCGGCATGTGTAATGAAGACATCCACTTGCTGCAGCACTTCCAATTGCGGCAAGTAGGGTTTAATAATGAAATTGTCTGGAATCAAGTCAGCAAGCGGCTCCATATTTGTCTCTTTGCCACAGGCTAAAATGAATGTAATGGTTTCATTGCGAAAAGCCTCAAAGCATAGCTTGTAAAATTCAATGTTGTTGTTCAAAATGCTGCCTAGCGAGATATAGACGGTATGTGCATGAGGAAGCTGGCTTCGATCCAATGTAAAGGTTGGGGCATCCATGCGCGGTACGATGGATGAGCCAGTGAACACATAGCTGTCGTCCAGCAATTCTGCATTTGGCTGCAAATCACGGCTGAGATGCACGACCTTCAGCTCTCCATATGCGTTGAAAATATCAGACATGTCAGGGGCGGATAGTTGATAGCGATCCGCTAATTGCCTTGCGATCTCCATCGAGGAATCATAGATTGCCTGAATTTCCTGCTCCTCCTGCTCGGTCATCAGTTGTTCTGCTCCGAGCGGTTTCACGAATACGAACGAAGTGATGGAGCATACAGCAGGGATACCAAGACGCTCTGCAATCATTTGTCCGCCCCAGCCGCCTAATAAGTAATCATAAATCAAATAGTCGTAAGAGCCCTGCTCAGTGAGAGCAAGAACCTCTGGAATGATAGGTTCAATCATGCCGCGCAGGATGAAATGAATAAATTGGTAAGGATGCTTGTAAATTTTCGGCTTCAATATCGGATCATCCGCAAATGATCCCCGAGCGTACGTGTAAGTAATGACCTTTGCACCTGTGGCTTCAATCCGTTTGCGATATTCCTCGGTGCACACATAAGTGACTTCCTCGCCACACTTTACGAGCTGCTGAACCAAACCTAACGATGGATTCACATGTCCTTCAGCAGGAGTAATGACAACCAATGCACGTGCCAAATCGTCCACCTCCAAAAATGGATACTACATTGATGAATGTGACTGTACAATACTGTGGGCTTTCATCGTAATGCGGAAAGACGTAACGAAACTGAGAACAACGAAGCAGAGTTGTAGAACCAATGCCATCATGACACCCGTGAAGATTCCCAATTGCAGGCTTTCACTTAGAGCTACAAGGGCCCCACTTATCCCTATGCTTACAGCTATGCTGAATGAATCGATGAATTGGAGTGTGGCGGATACCTCGCCCTCCTTGCCTTCCTCAGCCAGCTGCAAAGCAACTGCCCCAATTGTTGGGGTGGCTAGCCCGACTCCAAATCCGGTAATGACCTGCGAGATCAAGGCGAGAGCTACGCCGCCGCCTGACAGTGCAATAGAAGTGAGCACAAGAGAGACACCCACAATCATGATGCACAAGCCAACTCGGATTCTCCTCTGCCGGCCTTTGCCTAGGTCGCATCGGTCAAGGCGAGCTTGTACCCATGCGGCACCAGACCAACTTAATGCCCCAGCGGCTACGATTAGTCCCGCGAGATCCTCAGTTATTCCTCTTACCTTCGTTAATCCGAGCACGACATAGCTCTCCGTTGCGAAATAGCAGGCGATGTAGAGTGCTCGGGTTACGATTATGGCAGGGAGACCACGCGTTACCGTGAATGTTCCCTGAGGCAGCAGACGACGGAGCGGATGTACCATAATGGCAATCCCAATTCCGGTGAGCACTACGCCTAACCAATCCGTAATTCGGCCTAACCCGGTCAGCAGCAATCCTGTTCCGATAGCGAGCAGTATTGCGTATAACTCTTTGCGCCCGTCCCTGATCTCGGAACTGCTTGATTTCTGTATGCTCCGGAAAGAAGGCAGTGTCATACAGAGTGCGAGCACGATAAGAGGGAGCACGAGCCAAAACACGAATCGCCACGATAAATAGATCGAAATGAGGCCTGCGACATAAGGTCCGATTAATGCAGGAAGAACATAAGCGGCTGAGAAAGCTGCCAATATAGAGGTGCGCAGCGAATCCGGGTATCGAACCGTTACAATGTAATAAACACAGGTGACAAGGGAGCCAGCACCAAAACCCTGCAATGCTCTTCCTGCAATGAGCATATACATATGGAAGGAGAGAGCAGCTATGATGATGCCAATGACAAAGATAGAGAAAGAGACGAGAACGGATGCAATTACGCCATGCCGATCAATTTGTTTGCCGATAACCATGGAACCGATAAGTTGAAATAATAAGAAGGTACTAAAGATCCAGCCGTACAAATGGATGCCTTGCAGACTGTGTGCGAGTGTGGGAGCAATGGTAGTAATGGCGAGACCCTCGAAGGCGACAGTAGATAAAATGAGTATAATGCCGATTGTCAACGCCCGATACGGAACTTGAAAAATTCCGGTGTCTGCAGAACGAATTCCAACACACCTCCGTTCAAAAGTTATAATTGCCTTGACAATAGTAGTCATAGCAACTAATTGGGTGAAAAAGAGACATAACCGTTATGTATGGATGCAATACAATGGTTATGTCTCTTCGTCGTCCTAGATAGTTGTTACGACTATTATATTCACAGCAATTATTTATGTCAATACCTGTAAATTCGAATATTCGCTTAGCAGGAGCTGCAGATTACCATCTGATCCACAGGTTTCCCTTCCAAGTCGGGATATTGGCCCAGCGCTTTCCTTTTGCATCATATTTCACTGTACGCACACTTACCGTCTGCGGCTTCAATTCTCCAACCTTCTTGCCATCAATGGCTTGATAGAGTGGAGTTATTGCTGTTAACTTGGCACGCTGGCTTTGTTCTGGATTCAGTATCCATGCTTTGCCTTGATAACTATTGATCTGATACCAGGTAAATCCGGACTCATCAATTTGCTCATTGATAATAGGAAGTGTCTGCGCTGCAAGATTGCCCGTCTGCTTGCCGTTAGGCATGTTATATATGGTTGTATTGGGGCCGACTGCAACGAGTTTGGAGTAGGCATTCGGGTCTTTTATCCACGCTGTTCCCATCCATGTAAACACCCGATACCAAGTCGTATTGTGCTCATCCTTCGATGCTGCTTCAATTGAAATCACCTGAGGCTCCAAGAGGCCTACTTTTTTACCGCTGATCGAATCATAGAGAGTCGTGTTTTGTTCCAGGTCTACGAACTTGGTTTCTGTCGTAACAACTCCAGTTGTATCTGCTGCTTGTGCGGCAAATGCTCCTGTTGCAGCTATCGTACTGAACGTTAAAGTCATAGCCATCACTGCCACTAATTTCTTCATTATTGAATTCTCCTCTCTCATGGTTATACAATGGTATGGTTTACTGCTAAGGTGAACATTCCGATTACTTGTTACTGGATTTGTTGTCAGATACCCACTTTATGTTAGGCCTTCTCGAGGATATTGAAGTTTGCGATGAGGACATGAAGGTATCGTTTATAGGTGACATAAGGAATGTTCCCCCCGCCTTGTTTAGTATGTAACCGGTTTACATGGTAGTGAAACAATATTTTGGAAGGGATGATAAGAGTGAAGACATTGTGGAAATGGCTGCGCCGTGGATTGTTGACGGTCATCGTATTGTTTATTCTGCTTGCTGGAGCGGCGTATTTTTACATTCAACCGACTACGGTATTAGGCTGGCCTCCTCAAGTGGATGTGTCCTTGTCAGAACGTTTGGAGCAAATCGTGCACAATCGTTCTCTTACGATACAATTTAGCGAAGAAGAGATTAATGGACTGGTATCCAAGCATATGCAGGAGACAGAACCTTATCGCTCGTTGAAGGAAAAGTGGAATATTAGTGGGATGAAGACAGAGCTTGCGAACAATGAATTGGAAGCAACGATTCAATTGGAGCCTATCTCTTATGTTCAAGCAGAACTCAAGATTACATTCCAATTGGAGTGGGATGATAGCAGTCAATCGGTACGTGTAGTGCCGACTGATGCCCGCGTGAAGGACATTTCAATCCCTCTCTCATGGCTGTCATTGCAGACGAAGGAATTTTCCCTATCGTCAGAGCTGCCGCATTTGGTTAAAGTAAAAGAAGTGAAGTTCTTAGAAGATGGCTGGAAGTTCCGCTTTGGGCTGAAGCTTTAGTACGGAGTAAGATGAGCCTATTTGTTGCTGATTGCTAGGTTCATGTTAGGATTGGTGTGTTAGATAGGACGATAGAAAAGGACGTGACAGTTTGCCTAATCGTGAACAACTGCTCCAATTGCAGATGAATTTCCGCTCTATGTTGCGTGGGATGCGCGCCCAATGGGATCGGCATTTGGAACTGCATAATCTCAATGTGAATATGACTCAATTTGCAGTACTGAATCTTCTATTTCGCAATGGGGCAATGAAAGTAACAGATGTAGCAAAGGAGCTTCGCTTGACACCGGGAGCCGTGACGGGCATAACCGATAAGCTCACCTCGCTGCAATATGTTACACGCAATCGAGATGCACTTGATCGTCGCATCAATTATTTGGAGCTGACAGAAGCCGGGCATGAGAAGGTCAAGGCGGTGGAAATACAGCGTGAGATTGTGTACGCGCGCTTCTTTGAAGGAATTCCAGATGAAGACTTGCTTCATTTCATTCACATCTGTCAGCAAGTCAACCTCAATCTGGATGAAATATCACAAGTTGGGGAGTAATAATAGCATCACATGATGCTGGATGGAATTATGGACATGAGAATGTCCGCGCCTCCTGCGACCAAGGAGTGAAATGACCGTGAGCAACGGTTGGTGGTTGATCGTTCATGCTGTTGTTGTGCTTGGACTCCTCTATATGCTGTATGTCATGCAGAAGAGGCATGTGTCCTTTACGAAGCGGGTATTTGCTGGGCTCGGCTTAGGGATTGTATATGGAGCGATTCTCCAGCAGCTATATGGAGCTGGGCATGGTATTGTACGTGTGCTCAACGATTGGGTGTATATCGTGGGTGGTGGCTATGTACGTCTGCTGCATATGGTCGTCATTCCGCTGATTATCGTATCTATCATTTCCGCGATCTTGCATGTGACGACGAGAACGGGTGTTGGCAGGATGAGTGCATTGATTATAAGCATCCTGATCGCGACGACTGCCGTTGCAGCTGCTGTCGGCATCGCATCTGCGCTGGCCTTCAATTTGTCCGCTGTGAATATGGAGGCGGGACAACAAGAGACAGAACGTGGGCAGCACTTGAGTGAACAGGTCGGAGAAGTGCGTGATATGACGATCCCGCAGCAGGTACTGGAGTTCATACCTACGAATCCATTTCTCGATATGACAGAGGGAAGAAGAACTTCTACCATTGCAGTTGTTATTTTCTCTGCCTTTGTTGGAATTGCAGCATTAGGTGTGGCTAGGAAGAAGCCTGAGCATGGGCGCATGTTCACCTCTATCATTGATTCGCTACACGCGGTTGTTATGCGGATGGTGACATTGGTGCTTCGATTAACGCCGTATGGTGTACTTGCGTTGATGATTCGCGTTGTGTCTACGACAGCACCAGCGGAGATATGGAAGTTGGGCCGATTCGTAATTGCTTCTTACGTTGCACTGATTGTCATGTTTATCATTCACCTGCTGCTTCTTGGGCTATCGGGGATATCGCCTGCACGATACGTGAGGCTCGCAACTCCTGCCTTGGTATTTGCCTTTACGTCACGTACAAGTGCAGGTTCTATTCCGATCAATGTGGAGACACAGCGGGATAAACTTGGAGTACCGGAGAGTTTTGCGAATTTTAGTGCGTCGTTCGGCGCTTCAATGGGACAGAATGGATGTGCCGGCATATACCCTGCCATGCTGGCCGTCATGATTGCACCTACTGTGGGAACGAATCCGCTCGATCCATGGTTTATTCTGCAGCTAATAGCAGTTGTTGCGATCAGTTCCTTCGGTGTTGCGGGTGTTGGAGGAGGAGCTACATTTGCCGCACTAATCGTGCTGTCCTCGATGAATTTGCCGGTTGGCTTGGCGGGACTGTTAATTTCTGTAGAGCCCCTAATTGATATGGGGCGCACCGCGCTAAATGTAAATGGATCTATGCTGGCGGGCGTATTATCCTCTCGTTGGTTAAGACAGTGGGACAAGGAAGCATTTCTCCGTGGTGAGATCCGTTCACCTTCCGGGGAAGAATCTTAGTTGAATATCGATATGAACGGTTAAGCATTACAAAAGGCTAAAGGCTCGTCATACGGACGAGCCTTTTTTGTTATTCTTGTATGTTGCATAGAGCGATATGGTGATTATGACACTCGTTTTCCCGTCACAAGGGAGATGATGAACAGAACGAGGAAGATAAAGAACAGTACTTTGGCGATGGATGCTGCTGCTGCGACGATCCCAAAAAAACCAAATACTCCTGCAATTACAGCGATTACTAAAAATATAGCTGACCATGTAAGCATAAGCAGTTCCTCCTTGATAGAAAGTTGCGAAAATAGGCTTGGGCCGAGTAGCTTGTCTATGCTGCTCGATTGTCGTGGCTTGCATGATGATTACCACAGCTGGAGGACAGCTAAACAATTGGGTATTTTTGTTTCACAGTTCTGCTTTCAGGGTATTAATTCATAATTGGTATACGGAAAAATGTGTTATGCTTGGGAATGCGGAGAAAGGCGGTATTCATCTATGTTATTGGAAATTAGTGCATTACTTGCAGCAGCAGCGTTCGCGGTACTGGTGTTCTATCTGATTCAAACACTGCTGTCAGCCAAGCGCTCTCTGGAGCGGGCTGCCGATACGCTTGAGCAAGTACAGCAGACCGTGAATTTATTGAGTGGCGACTTGCAAGGTGTCGCCAAAAATGCGAATGAACTCTCTCTAGAGCTGTCAGAGCAATTAAAGAAAATGGAACCAGTGATGGACTCTGTTCAACATGCTGGTGAAGCCTTGAACGAGATCTCAATCGCTGCGAAGCAGGTATCAGTAGGACTGGTTAAGGGGGTACGTCGAGCCGCAGGGCGATTTGAACGTAAGCCCACCCCTGATAGACGAGTGTCTAAGGAGCATCAGGCAGCAGCGTCTGCGCCTGTATCAGCACCGCTGCAGGCGGATACTGCTGTGATAACACAGGATCCACTGGGTGAAGCCGAGCATAAGCAAGAACGTGAACAATCACCGCAGGGACAAGGCCATTCCCATTCCACAGCTAGCCAACAGCAGGATTGGAAGGAATGGGTCGATATTGGGACGAAGCTGTGGCAATTGTGGAGACAGCGCGCATAGTGCGGGAGAGCCGGTTAACAGTTTGGTTAACCGGCTCTCGTTTTTTTTCACAGGCAAGTAACAAAAAGAGATGATCTTCTTTGGCCTTTTCCGGTATAGTGGTAGTTGGGAATTATGGGGGGCTATGTCGAAAAGGCACGAACTATATCATAATCGATGAGGGGAGGAGAGTATGATGAACGTTCTCGTCGTTGATGACAATCCGACGAATGTCATGCTCATTCGGGAAATCCTTCGTAAAGCTGGCTATGACGGAGTGCAGACTGCTTCGTCAGCCCATGAGATGTATCAAGTTCTTGGGATGGATGGGCCTCTTGGGCCTATGTATGTACCGGATATTGATCTTATTTTATTGGATATGATGATGCCGGAGATTGATGGACTGGAAGCTTGCAGCACGATCCAACAATACTCTGAGCTTCGGGACATTCCGATTATTATCGTAACGGCGATTGGGGATTCCAATATGCTCGCAGAGGCATTGGATGCGGGTGCGGTTGATTACGTCACGAAGCCGATTAACAGGGTGGAGCTGCTGGCTCGAATCCGGCTAGCGCTGCGCTTGAAGCGGGAGAAGGATTGGCATAAGGAACGTGATCGCCATATTCGCGATGAATTAAGCTTGGCTGCGAAGGTGCAGAGCTCTGTGTTGACAGAGCCTTATCAAGATGAACATATTACGATCAACGCACTATATCAGCCTTCTGAGGAGCTGGCGGGAGATCTGTATGCTTGGTTCCCGCTGGGCCAAGGCAGATATGGAATTATCATAATCGATGTTATGGGGCACGGCGTATCCTCTGCGCTGCTGTGTATGTTCATTGCTTCCGTTCTACGGGACGCCGTTATGCAGATCGAACAGCCGGATCTTGTGCTTAAGCGATTGAATACGAAATTCCATCAGCTTCATATGAACGGGAATTTAATGCTCTATTATATGACGGCATTATATGTGGTTGTTGATACGAATAAGGGATGCATCCAGTATGCGAACGCAGGACACCCTCCTGGCGTTGTCATGATGGAGGATGGTGAGCTCATAACCTTGGAATCTACCGGATATCCAGTAGGCATGTTCCCAGAGCTTGAAGTAGAGACCAAAGAAGTACAATGCGACTCACGTGCTCGAATTGCAATGTATACGGATGGGTTAATGGAAACGGCAGGCAACAGCGTGGAAGAGGCTATGGAGCGCATTGCCAATATTCTTCGACACGAGAAGACGCTGCAGAGCAGTTCATGGGACGAGCTGTTTGCACCTGGTTCTGATGAGGACAGTGAGGATGACAAGTGCCTGATTTGGGTGGATGTTCATTGATTTAGAAGGAGGAGCAGACAGTGAAGTTACGCACGAAATTAATCGCTGGCTTCGTTCTGTTCATGCTTATCATATCCGGACTTGGCTGGGTGTCTTATGATCGCATGAGCAGCTTGCAGCAGGATCTGGATCAGATTTATACGGACAGCTTCCGCAAAGTGGAACTTGCCTTTTTGATTCGGGACGACATGGACAATATCGCCAGCGTGCTGGTGACCGATATGCTAAACCCGAATGTTAACGGCGAAGAACTGTTGCAAAAAGGGAAGGTTTACCGTGATGATATTGTTAAATCGTTCAGGGAGTTGACGGCACAATATTCAACGGCGCAAGAGAAGAAGCTCATCGAGCTGGCGATACGCGATTGGGACAAGTACGACGAATTCGTCAACAAGTCAGTAGAGCTCACCACCAATAATAAATATGAAGAAGCCAACGCATTGCGAAATAAAGAGGGATTGGAATATCAACGCAACTTGAAAAACAGTGTGGCCGATTTGGCCAATCATCATGAGATGTCGATTGACAATCAGGTGCTGGAAGCGAAGAAGCATTACGAGCAGTCGATTACTTTGACGGCCGGTATAATGGTGCTGGGGCTTGTCGTTTCCTGCGCGATTATGTTGTGGGTCATCCCGAGTGTGACACGGAATTTGAATACGATGTCCATCATGATGCGCAGTCTTGCCCGTGGAAGGCTTCGTATTGTGCGCAAGCTTGAGCCGCATACGAATGATGAGATTGGAGAAGTCATTCAAGTGTTCAAGCGGATGGCAGAAGACTTGGAAGCACGCAAGAAGAATGAGGAATTGTATCGGAAGGCTCAAGAAGAGCAGGCATGGATCGATGGAAATGCAGCACGTGTTACAGAGCTTCTGAATGGAGCCGCTACATTGAATCAGGTGGGGCAGATGTTCATAAGCGAGTTCGTGCCGACACTTGGTGGACAATATGGCGCCCTGTATATTCGGAATGAGACGGATCATCCAGATGTATTCGAACTGTTCGGTACTTATGCAGCTACTGACGATTTGAAGGCTGAGCGAACAATAGTTGTTGGGAAAGGTCTGCTCGGTCAATGTGTCGTGGATGAGAAGCCAATCATTATAAGCGAAATGAAGGATTGCTCCATTCGAATTGAATCGGGCGTATGTCAATCTCAACCGATTGAGCTTATCTTATTCCCGATTATGTTCGAACGCAGAGTGATTGCGGTGCTAGAGATGGCATCATTGACGAAGATGTCACCAGTACAGCATCGACTGCTCGAAAAGCTCGCACAGAAGCTCGGAGTCATCGTGCATACGATCTCCGGACGCTTGCGTGTAGAGGAATTGCTGCGTGAGTCACAGGCGCTTACCGAAGAACTGCAATGCCAGTCTGAGGAACTGATGACACAACAGGAAGAATTGAAGCGCTCGAACGAGCATCTGGAATCGCACACAGAAGCATTGAAGCGTTCTGAGGAGATGCTCCAGCGTCAACAGGAAGAACTGGAACACTACAATACGGAACTGATCGCGAAGACACGTGCGCTGGAAGAACAGATGCTGGCAACCCAAGAGAAGAACGAAGAGCTCGAAGGGGCGCGAACGATATTGGAACGCCAGACATTGCAGTTGGCCTTGGCTTCGAAGTACAAGTCTGAGTTCCTCGCTAATATGTCTCATGAACTGCGTACTCCGCTTAACAGCCTGCTGGTGCTGTCCCAATTGCTGGCGGAGAATAAGGAAGGGAACTTGGGACAGAAGCAGGTCGAGTATGCGCGTACGATTAACATGTCCGGTTCGGATCTGCTTAAAATGATTGATGAAATCTTGGATTTGTCCAAGATCGACGCAGGCAAGATGCAGTTGAATTTTGAAACTGTCTATTTGAGCGAATTGGCCTCCTTTATGAGCGACAGCTTTGAGACAATTGCAGAGCAGAAAGGGCTTGAGTTCAAGGTAGAGATAGATCCAGATCTGCCAAGCTCCCTAGTAACTGATGGGCATCGAGTGAAGCAGGTTGTACGCAATTTGATTGGAAATGCATTTAAATTCACAACGAAGGGCTCAGTAACCCTTCACATTACGAAGGCGAAGCCGGAGCAATTGCCTTCCCCGCTTCAGGAAGCGGATGAGCCTTATTTGGCGATACATGTTGTAGATACCGGGATCGGCATTCCGAAAGATAAACAAGATTTGATCTTCGAAGCGTTCCAGCAGTTGGATGGTACAACTAGCCGAAATTACGGCGGCGCAGGGCTCGGTCTGTCCATCAGCCGAGAGTTGGCAAGACTGCTTGGCGGCAAGCTTCAGCTGGTTAGTCGAGAGAAGGAAGGCAGTACGTTCACCTTCTTCCTGCCGATGAAGGCGGTAGAGCCTTCATCGATTCCAGTTAACTCCACCGTTGCTTTGTATGAAAAGGCGATCGCAGAAGCCCAAGCGGCACTAACCGTAGAGGGCGAAGAGGGGCATACATCAGAGGAACGCAGTAAGCTCGTCAAGCCTCATATGCCGCAGGTATCTGCGAACCATGAGGGTATGCCTCTTACTGCTTGGGAAGAAGCGTTGCTCAAGGAAGTCGCTGTTTCTGAAGAAGTGGACGGACATAAGTGGCCATTTGGGGAGAAGAAGCTGCTGATCGTAGAAGATGATGGTCCGCAGCGACAGTCTCTAATTGCCTTAATTGAAGGAGCGGACGTAGCCGTTACCGCGGTTTCAACCGGGACGGAAGCACTTAAGGTACTCGGGGAAGAGAAGTTCGACGGCATGGTGCTGGATTTGCTGCTTCCTGATATGACAGGATTTGAATTAATGGATGAGATTAGTCACCATTCCCGAATCCGTCGTATCCCAATCATTGTATACACTGGAAAACTGCTGGATGCGAAGGAAGAGACAGAACTGAAGAAGCGCGCACAGAGCATCATTATTAAGGATGTGAAGTCTCCTGAACGTCTGCTGCAAGAAACGATGATTCTCTTGAAGCGTTCGGAGGAGGTTCAGCCAAGCGATGAAAAAGAAAACCAGGGACCAAGCGATATGCTGCTGTCAGGCAAGCGGGTACTGCTCGTCGATGATGATGTGCGCAATGTATTTGCGCTATCAAGCGTGCTAGAGCAGTACGATATGAATATCGTGTATGCTGAAAATGGACGCGAAGCACTTGAAGCATTGGATGGGAAAGAGAATTTCGACCTCGTTCTCATGGATATGATGATGCCGGAGATGGATGGCTATGAAGCGATGCGCCGCATTCGCGAACAGCCTCGATTCGAGAAGCTGCCGATCATAGCACTGACGGCGAAGGCGATGAAAGAAGATCGCAATAAGTGCATTGAGGCAGGAGCGTCAGACTATGTCAGCAAGCCATTTCAGACGGAACAGCTGCTTTCATTGATGCGAGTATGGTTATATAAATAACAGGTAAGCAATATGTTGACATGATGAATGAAGGAGCAAGGATAAGATATGAACGGAAACGGGCTCGGTTTACATGATGAGAGAAGAAGGCCCCAGGATTCGGACCGAGAACGCATTGAGATTGAATTGCTGTTAGAAGGGGTTTATCGAGTCTATGGTTATGATTTCCGGGACTATGCGTATCCTTCGCTCAAACGGCGCATTTGGCATCAAGTGCATGAGGAAAAGGTAGACACGATCTCGGAGCTGCAGGGCCGAGTACTCTATAATCGGGATTGCTTGCAGCGTTTTGTCCGCAGCCTGTCAATCCCCGTTACCGAAATGTTCCGGGATCCCTCCATGTTCTTGGCATTTCGTCAACAGGTCGTCCCTATGCTGCGTACGTATCCGTATATTCGGATATGGCATGCGGGTTGCTCGACAGGAGAGGAAGTATACTCCATGGCGATACTGCTTCATGAGGAAGGGCTGTATGAGAAGACCAGGCTGTATGCAACGGATATGAATCCGCTATCGCTGCAGAAAGCCAAAGAAGGCGTATGCCCGATGGACAAAATGCGCACATACACCAAAAATTATTTGGAGGCGGGCGGGACAAGCTCTTTCTCCGAATATTATACGGCTTCTGGAGAGGGCGTTGTTATTCATCCTTACTTGCGTAAAAATGTAATTTTTGCAGAGCATAACCTGGCAACGGATCGATCCTTCAATGAGTTTAACGTCATCCTATGCCGCAATGTAATGATTTATTTTAATGAGCCGCTGCGCAACCGGGTTCATGATCTTTTCTATGAGAGCTTGGCGCCACTAGGTGTGCTTATTGTCGGAGGCAAGGAATCCTTGCATTTTACAGGGAGAGAATCTCAATACGAGGAGATCGATCGTAACGAGAAGATTTATCGTAAAATACGATAGGAGGCACAATTGTGAACACCTTGGAACCAATCAATATTTTGCTCGTTGACGATAGGCGCGAGAATTTACTTGCACTTGAGGCCGTATTGTCCGAGGAAAGCTATCGCTTGGTCAAGGCTACTTCAGGCGAGGAAGCTTTGCGCCACTTGATGAAAGAGGAATTCGCCGTTATTGTGCTGGATGTTCAAATGCCAGGCATGGATGGGATCGAGACGGCCAAATGGATTAAGGCTCGCGAGAAGACGAAGAATATTCCGATAATATTCGTATCGGCGAACTATAAGGAAACCGAGCATTTATTTGCTGGATACTCAGCGGGCGGGGTTGACTATATGGTCAAGCCATTCGTCCCTCATATTTTGAAGTCGAAGATTCATAGCTTCGTTGGTATATTCCTGGCACAGAAGCGGCTGCAGGCGCAGAAGATGCTTCTCCATCAGAAAACGAAGGAACTTGAGCGGATGAATAGTGAGCTGGCAGCTGCTAAGGAAGCAGCGGAACGCGCGGCACTTGCTAGAACACAGTTTTTAGCAATGATGAGCCATGAGATTCGAACGCCGATGAACGGGGTGCTCGGAATGGTTGATCTGCTGCTCGATACTGAGCTGACGAGTGAGCAATCGAACTATGCGGAGTTGATCCGCAAGAGTGCCGATACACTGATCAGGACGATTAATAATATTCTTGATTTCACCAAGATGGAATCAGGCAAGCTGGAATTAGAAGAATTTCCGTTCGATACGAACTCGCTCATTATAGAAGTTTATGAGCTGTTCATGGTCGAGGCGAATAAGCGGGAGCTGACCTTGTCGTATTCAATGGATGAGGATGTGCCAGCGTTATTGTATGGAGATATGCTGCGTGTCAGACAGATCCTTATTAATCTCGTAGGAAATGCAGTCAAATTTACGAATCGTGGGAATGTCAGCATTTATGTGTCCATCATCGAAACGAAGCGCACGGGGGAAGGCAATAAGTTCCATGTCCGGTTCGATGTACGGGATACAGGAATCGGTATTCCAGTCGATAAGATGGAAGGGCTGTTCCAGCCATTCGCACAGCTTGACTCTTCTATGAACCGCAAGTATGGCGGAAGTGGATTGGGGCTTGCCATTTGCAAGTCGCTTGTCCAATTGATGGACGGGGATATTCGTGCCATACCGGTACCAGAAGGTGCCCTATTTACATTTGACGTATGGTTGAAGGAATGTGGCGAGTAGCCGCCGCATTCTTTTCCCATTGTTTCGATTTAGATGAAGAAGGTTATTTACCAATAAAGTACATTTAACAAGTTTACCTATGTATAGGAGAGGAACATGATGAACGGAAAAAAGTTTGCAGTTAAGACGGTACAGCAAGAGGGACAAGTAATTGTCCAGACTTGTGGAGACTTGGATTTGGCAGCAGCGAAAGAGTTTCGTTCCACGATGGAACCGATTGTGAACGATGCGAACACAGAGCTTACCTTAGATCTAAAAGAGCTGACGTATATTGATAGCACAGGGATTGGAATCTTGATCTCGATATTGAAGATGCGTCATGAGCAGAAGTCAGCTTTCCGTATTGTAAATGTACCGACACATGTCCAAAAACTATTTGATATGACAGGTATTTCGAAATTTCTGACCCCACAAGCCTAACAAATGAACGATGAAAGGGACTGAATCAGAATTATGGAACACGCAAGAGAATGGAAGCGCGTTAAGTTATCATTGCCAGCACAAGCCGAATATGTTGAGTTGGCACGGTTGACTTTGTATGGTATCGCAAGCCGTATCGGATTCTCCTATGAGGATATAGAAGATATGAAGGTAGCGATTTCGGAAGCTTGCAATAATGCAGTGCTATATGCGTATGATTCGCAGGGTGGAGTCGTTGAAGTACTGTTTGAGGTTGCTGAGGATGAGATTGGGATCATCGTACAGGATGAGGGAGCGAGCTTTGATGCAGCAAGCAAGACCAGTGGGGTGGAAGGCTTGCATGACAAGCAGCTTGAAGATATTCAGGCCGGTGGTCTTGGATATTATTTAATGCAGGCGTTGATGGATGAGGTTGAAGTGATGAGCGTCGATGGTCACGGCACCGTTGTGAAGATGAAGAAGCGCCTGCAGCGAAGCGGGGAACTTCTATGAGTGCTGTCCCTCAACAACATTCATCCGAGGAAGCAACACGGCTCATACATGAATATCAAGCTACAAATGATAATGAGATTGCAACGATCCTCATTCAGAGATACGATCCCATGGTCAAGATGGCCGCAGGCAAGATTTCACGCAACCGTCCGGACTTGTATGAAGATTTGATGCAGGTCGGCAATATGGCATTGATCCGCTTATTGAAGCAATTCGATAGTTCGTTAGGTGTTCCGTTCGAAGCTTATGCGATGAAAAGTATGATTGGGCATATGAAGAACTTCTTGCGGGACAAGTCATGGTATATACAAGTTCCACGCCGGATTAAGGAAAAAGGTGCGCTCGTACAGCAGACCATTGATGAGCTGACAATGAAGCTTGAGCGGTCGCCTAATGTAAATGAGATTGCGGAGAAGTTGGAATTGTCCGTCGAAGAAACTGTCGAAGTTCTAGCCGGTCGAGAGTGCTATCATTACGTCTCCTTAGATACCCCATTATCGCAGGATGAGAGTGCTGCGACATTGGGAGAGCTGATTCGCTCTGAAGCCGACGATTATGAATCGGTGGAACGCAAGATGGATCTGATGGAGGCTATGAAGGAACTCAAGCCGGAAGAACAAAATGTATTGGCACTTATATTTAATGAGGGATTATCACAGCGTTCGGCTGCGGATCGTCTCGGCATTTCCCAAATGAGCGTGTCGCGCATCCAGCGGCGTGCAACGGAGAAACTTAAGAATATATTGACATCGAATAATTCTTCGTAGAAAAAATGAAGATGCTAGTCTGTATAGACAGCATCTTCATTTTGTGTCTGCTATGATAATATGGATGCATTCTCATAAAGATTAGACACCGTTCACTATTCCTTCTTCAACTCGTCCGCAATTTCCTCTGCTACGTCTGCAGATGCTTCCTTCAACTGATTTGCAGTGTCGGCTGTTGCTTCCTTTACGGTTGCAGCGAACTCCTTGGATGCTTCTTTCACGCTGCTAACGACTGCACCCGCTTTTGATCCAACCGTTTTTACGGTTTCAGCTGTGCGGGATCCAAGTTCTGTCGCCATTTCTTTTGTTTTGCCGCCTACTTGCTGTGCCTTATCGCTTATATCTGAGCGCAGCTCGCGTCCGGATTTCGGCGCAAGCAACAGAGCTGCCGCCGCTCCTATCGCGCCCCCAATGAGAAGTCCCTTTACAAATGTGTTGCAATCCATTTTTGCGTTATTGCATTCTGTGTTTTGACTCATACTAACCTCTCCTTTTGTGTGTAGTCGAATGTCTTACTAGAGGATTACACAATTTTAGGAGGTTTGAAACAGAGGCACCCATTATCTGTACCTATCGAGCGCTTCTCTTGCGGTCTCTCAGCCACTGCATCGCCATGATGGTAAACAGAAGCCAGATTGCACCTGCTGTGTATCCGCCCAGCACATCGGTTACGTAATGAACACCCAAATAAATGCGGCTAAGCCCGATGCATATTATAAGTAATACCGTAAGCACAAGCACATATCCGGCAGGCTTGCCCTGTTCTTTTAAGTGAACCCATATTAAATATCCAATCATGCCGAAGAAGGCAGTACTAACCATGGAGTGACCGCTTGGAAAGCTGTAGCCATTTTCAACGACCCAGTGTTCCCATTCTGGTCTTGCCCGCTGGAAGCAGATCTTCAGGCCTTCATTGACCAAGGCGCCTCCCAATGAGACAGTCAGCAGGCTTATGGCGTCCCATCTGCGCTTGTACACGAAGGCAAGGAGTACAATAAGTATGCCAGCCAACGGTACAACGACACGGCTAGATCCGATATGGGTGATCCATGTGACGACAGTTGTTAAGGTAGGGGAGGCTGCTTGGCGTACCGTATCCGTTACGTAGCGATCGAAGTCAGTCGTTTGATTCAGAAGAACACTTCTAGTGATAAAAAAGAAAACGATAGCCAAGATAAGTGTCGCGGCAGCTCCCCCTAGAAGATTTAGTGCGAACTTGCGTTTTGCTTCTGGCGTAACGCCCCGATATTGTTGTTTCACAGTTGTCAACACTTCTCCTTTAGGTGTATGTTTACATTACAAGATGTCCGCTGATGCTTCTTAAAGCACGGATTATGGACAAAAGGTAAATATGTAATATCAATAACATATTTCCATGCTTTGTTGCAACTGGAAGAAATGAAAGGAAGACGAACATGAATGAACGTCTAGTGGAGGAAACACGTAACGGCTGGCTGGAGTGCGAGCATCGCGGTGCAATCTGTGGTGTCGATCGCCATCTGCAGCCTCAATATGCGCTCGGAGATATATATACACCGATGTTCCTGCGTTCGGCAGGCAAGCCATTGCAGGCGATCCCTGTTGTTCGCAGTGGGACGCTTGAGCATTATGGGCTGCAAACTCGAGATTTAGCGTTGATGACAGCGTCTCATCGAGGAGAATCCATTCATATTGATACGATGGAACACATTATGCAGTGTGCGGGACTTGAAGAGAATCATTTGATTTGCTCGCCCTCTTTTCCATTGAACGAAGAAGTGAAAGAGCAGTATTTGCGCGATGGAGGAGAACGCCGGAGAGCGTATCATAATTGTGCTGGCAAGCATTTCGGCGTCCTTGCATGGAGCCATATGATGGGCTGGGATCTGGCGACTTATACGGAACCTGAACATCCCGCACAGCAAGAGATTACACGTACAATCGGCGAGATGGCAGGTGTTGATCCAGAACAGATGCATGCAGGTACGGATGGCTGTGGTTTCCCGGTGTATGCACTTCCGCTTCAAGGACTCGCAACGGCGTATGTGAAGATCGCCTGCCCAGAGCTTATTAAGGATGAACCGACTCGCAAGGCTGCAGAGCGCATTCGCAATGCAATGCAGGAGTATCCATTATTAGTTGGCGGTACGAATCGGGTTGACTCGCTGTTGATGGAAGATAAGAACATCATAGCCAAGGGCGGCTTCAAAGGGATATTTGCCTTCGGACTTCGTCGTGAAGGTCTGGGCTTCGCCTTCAAGGTAGCGGATGGTTCAGATGAGGAATGGGCGCATATTGTTGCATCGATTCTCGAACAGATTGGTTATGAGGAGAAGTCGACAATTGAGCGTATTCGTCGCGTGTTCCCAGGCACAATTCGGAACGACAACGGCCGTGTGGTCGGTGAACAGAAGACGGTATTTCAGCTTCAAGCATTGAAGTGAGCGGTATGATGCGCAATTTCGTTGTAGTATGACATCATAGAAGAGGTGAGCTAATGAATCCCATACTCTTAGAGGTTATCGGTACGACAGTGCAAGAGGTGAAGGAAGCGGAGCTGCATGGAGCAGATCGCATTGAACTGATTACTGCATTTTCAGAAGGGGGACTAACCCCTAGTCTCGGGCTCGTTGAAGAGGCTATAGCTTCCGTAAGTATTCCGGTTAATGTGATGGTACGGCCGCATAGCCGTTCATTCGTGTATAATGCAGACGATCGAGCAACAATTGTGCGCGATACTCGCTTGTTACGTGAAACTGGAGCTAATGCTATTGTTTTTGGCGCGCTTACACCGGAAGGGAAGGTAGACGTCGATCTGCTTGAGAGAGTGTTGGAGGCGGCCGGCGATTTGCCGCTGACCTTCCATCGTGCGATCGATAAGTCTGCCGATCTGCTACAAGCCTTGGATGTTCTGCTTGCTTACCCACAGGTGACTACTGTACTGACATCGGGCGGTCAGCCAAGCGCTCTGCAAGGCCTTGCGTGTATCCAGTCCATGGTGCGGCAAGCTGCTGGCTCGAATCTGGGGATTTTGGCTGGCAGTGGACTGACCGCGGAGACGGTGGTTGATTTCACAAGGCAAGCAGGAGTGAAGCAGGTTCATTTTGGATCGAATGTACGCATGGGCGGTCATGCCCTAGCACCAATTGACCCTGAACGTCTGCGGGCTTTGCGGTCGTCGCTCAATACAATTACGGTATAAATAAAAATAGCTCCCGAGCCGCTTTGCTTATGCACTGTGCGCTAGGAGCTATTTTTCGTTTGGTTGCAACTGGTGATGCGATACGACAAAGTGTTAGGAACGGCGTAATTTGCCGAGCTCAGAGACAATCGCCTCTACTTCACTGATGCTGAAAGCAGGCTTGCTCATAATGATATCGTAAATATCCTTGATGTCGTCATATTGCTCTACGGAGAACGCAGAGGACTGCATCGCTGCTGCCGTAGCCATCTTCAATTTATCCTTGATCACATCAATCATCATTTCTACATTGGCTTGCGTTCTTTCATTGGAAACCATGGTTCTCCTCCTTAGACGCTATTGCGATAACGTCCTATTCAACATGTCCGTATTGTATCACGAAAGCAGTGGAAACAAAACGATATCCTCGCGTAATTCAATGTTCGTCTCCGAGGCATTTCTTATGCTTCCTTCCTTATTGTGCCTTGCTTGGCATCAGTGGAATTGTACAGTAGAATGTGAATCATGAAGCAGATTGAATCATGTAGCAGAATGAATTATGAAGTAGGATTGATCAAGAAGTACAAAGAACAGAAGGAGCTCTCCGCCCATGCAAGTCAACGGCAATATGAATAAGGTATACGAACAGAGCGGCCAGAGAACGCGCTGTACGATAGATCGTCTCCAAGATTGGCTGCGGCAAGTCGCAGACAAGCATCAAGGTCAGGACGTTATGTTCGTCTGCATCGGTACCGACCGATCCACAGGAGATGCGCTTGGACCCTTGGTTGGCACCCGACTTGCGCAGCGTGGATTGCAGGTGGTAGGGACGATGGAAGAGCCATGTGATGCCACGAATTTGCAATCCCGGTTATCTGCGCTGCGGGATCATGTTGTGACGGTTGCAATCGATGCTTGCCTCGGACATCCAGGCTCCGTAGGACAATATCTGGTCAGCCACTCCTCCTTACAGCCAGCAGAATCGGTCGGCTTAGCTATGCCAGCAGTGGGTCAATACAGCATTGCTTGTGTCGTGAATGTGAATGGCCCGAAGCCGTATTGGACATTGCAGACGACTTCCTTGCATCACGTCATGAAGATGGCGGACGAAATAGCGGATGCTATCATCAAATCATTTCTTCCCGAGCCAAGCATAAATACCGAATAACCTCCATACAAATGATGTCGTGGGCCAAAAAAAGATGGAGCCGGATCGCCCTCCGCCTCCATCATTCGGGTTCATACAGATGTGCGTGTTAAGCTGTACCGATCCGTTCTGGGGGAACGGATCATTTTTTACTTTCCCGGTCCGTCAGCTTGATGATGAGCTGAACTAACCCGAGAATAAATGCACTCGTGGCAAAGAAAAGTTCGAACCCTTGCATATTGTTCACCCCCCCTCTATTCGAGATCGCAGATTACTGGTGCGGGCAATGCTTGGAGTTGGCTGCTGATTCAGGCATTTATGGGTAGTGTAATATACTATATATGTATGGATGTTTTTGGAATGAAAGAATGCTTTGGACAAGCTTTTTTGAAAATTTTGTGTAATGGTAATTAAAGGTGCATATTTCGGCAGGTTCTGCATAAAATGAAGGCTTGCGAATTTGAGAACGTACCAGAAGGAGAGAGGGATAAGCGATGACAAGAATACAGGTGGATGCTAACTTTACGATGAATGTAGAACAGCAAGGACAAGGCCCTGCTGTCCTATTGCTTCATGGCTATTGTGGAAGTTCGAAATATTGGGAAGCGATAATGCCGATGCTGGCGCAGAACTATCGCGTCATTGCTCCAGATTTGCGAGGTCATGCCAAGTCAGATTCACCTGTAGGCGCATATACCATTGAACAAATGGCTGACGATGTGCTTGCGCTTGCCGATAAGCTCGAGCTATCGCAATTTGTGCTGCTTGGTCACTCTCTTGGTGGATATATTACGCTGTCGTTCGCTCAGCGCTATAGCAGCCGCTTGCATGGGTTCGGGCTGATCCATTCCACGAGCTTGCCGGATACCGAAGAGGGCAAGCAGAATCGCTTGGCCGTTGTCGAGAAGCTGCAATCGCAAGGTATCGTTCCTGTTGTGGACGGATTAATCCCGAAGCTGTTCGCGCCACAGCATCTTGAAGAGCATGCCTTGCAGGTGAGCAGGGCGAAGGAGATTGGATATTGCACACCGCCGCAAGGAGCTGCTGGAGCAGCGCTTGCGATGAGAGAGCGAACTGATCGGACTTCGGTATTGCAAGCAACTGAGTTACCCGTGCTGTTAGTAGCGGGAGAGCACGATCAGATTGTGACAGCAGATAAAGCCTTTACGGCGAGCGGGGACAATATTTCGCAGGTTACGATAGAGAAGGCGGGTCATATGAGTATGATGGAGACGCCAGCGACACTTGCGGATGCGCTGCACACCTATTTAGCTAATGTATTTCAGTAAGAGGCAGCAGAAGTGTTCTGATGTATTAGGGGACAACGATGATATGGATGACCACGTTTAGGGGAGCTTCACTTGAGGAAGCTCCCCTTTTTCGCTATACTTGACTTACTTTTTGGATGTCTGAATCCGAATATTATGTACATGAAGCGAGGCTTTGACATGAATGAGGCGTTTAAAGCACTTGCAGATCCGACTAGGCGACAGATTATAACCTTGTTGAAGGATAAGGATATGACGGCAGGAGACATCGCCGATCACTTTAATATGACGAAGCCAAGCATCTCTCATCATCTGAATGGGTTGAAGCAAGCGAAGCTCATTCTTGATGAGCGGCGAGGCCAGCATATATGGTACTCACTCAATACAACCGTATTGCAGGAGGCTCTCGGCTGGTTTCTTGATATCATTTCATACCAGGGGAAGCGAGGGAGGGATGATTAATGAAACTACTGGATCACAGTCTGGAGAGAAGGGCATTTCTTGTATTGTTTGTGTACAATGTGATTGTAGCTGGACTGATGTGGCTGGCATATCCGAAGCTTCCAGAGAGGATTGTATCCCATTTCAACTACTATGGCGCTCCTGACGGGACAATGGAGAAGACGATAGTTTTTATCATATTCTCTGCTATCTTAATACTGATCCCCGTACTTTTGCCGTTCGTTCGACGTGCAGATCCGCAGCAGCACAATTACAAGAAATTCGAATCCACATACATATGGTTCGGCTGGGCATTGTCTGTGTTCCTGCAAGCTATATTCGGCGTCGTGATCGGCTATCATCTAATTAACGGGTTTCCGGTGCAATCTCTGATTTTAACTGCGCTCGGATTTTTATGGATGTTCCTTGGCAACATGTTTGGACGTGTTCGGTTCAACTATTTTTTCGGTATCCGTACGCCGTGGACGCTTGCAGACGAACAGGTATGGCGCAAAACGCATCGTCTGGCAGGCAAGGTGTGGCTTATATCGGGGTTACTAGCATGTGCTGGAGCATGGCTGCTGCCCCTCCACTGGGGTGGATATATCGGTTTACTTGTAATAGCGGTATCAGTCTTTGTCCCCATGATTTATTCCTACCTTGTCTTTCAATCTAAAATACGGCCGAGGTGATGGTGATGCACCAACGTGATTATTTACTCCGGTTAATTGAAGAGATGACTCGTATGTTTGGTCAAGCGCTTGGACTAAAGGAAAAGAAGAAGCGTGAGCAACTGATTGTCGAGTGGGATGAATTGTTGCAGCGCCGTTTTCGGATTAGCGGGGAACTGGCTGACAAGCTTCCGACAGAGGACATCATACGACTGTTCCGGACGGGAGAGCGGCTGCATGCAGATGAGATCCAAGCATTGGCGATTGTACTGTATGAGCGGGCTAAGTTGGAATGGGAACGAAGCAGGCATGATAATGAGTCGTCGCCGTTTGGCGCTGCCGAAGTGCCGCGATATGGTGAGAGCATGATGGGAACTGACAATGACGAGACAATATATATTCTGCGATTGATGAAGTCGTACGAGCTTTTGCTGGAAGCGACCTCGCAAGGTAGTGATCGGAGGCTGCTTCCGGTTCAAGACTCGATGGAAGCGATATATCAGGTAATCAAAGGCTATCATATTGATAATCGCTTAAGGGAGAAGATGTGGCGCTGGTTTGAGAAGGAGGGTCGTCTGGCTGAAGCAGAGGACTCTTTGTTTGAGTGGTTGAACAGTGGAGAGCGGCATCATCCTGAGCAGGCAGCAAGTCGATATACGCAAGCGTTGAAGTTCTATGAACGACTTGATGCAATGTCGGATGAGACGCTTCTAGAAGGCGGATTAAGCCGAGAAGAGGTCATCTCGGGCAGAGAAGACGTAAGTAAGAGTACAGCATGGCAAATGGAACGGTAGGAGTTATAAGCAGATGGAACAATTAACAGAGTTAGTTGAACGAGTGATTACAGAACAAATTTTAAGCAGTGCAGTGCTTAGCCAGCTGCGGCGCAAGCCTGAGGAGGGCTACACCAAGGTGCTGCTCAAGCCGGTGCAGTTGCGCGGGCAGATTCAGATCCAGTTCGAGTATCATTATGATAATAAGGTGACGCATGATAATGTCCCGTTAACAGAAGCGGCTGCGAAGGTGATGTCTTTATTCGAGAGTACATTCAAGCAGGGACTGTTGCGGACAACAGAAGGCGATTACCAAGTGTTGATCAGCAAGAAATTCAAGGTAACGATTCGCAAGCAAGCGGCAGTTGTGCGCAAGGTTGAAGTGTCACATAACCGCAAGAAGCAATATGTGTTGAACGAGGGAGTTCCGGTTCCATTCTTGGTCGAACTGGGCATCATGGGCAAGGAAGGAAATGTGATTGCAGCGAAATATGATAAGTTCCGCCAAATCAATCGCTTCCTCGAAATGGTAGCGGATGTGCTGCCGCATCTGCCGAGCAATCGTACGGTTCGCATTATCGATTTTGGCTGCGGCAAATCGTATCTAACGTTCGCGCTGTATCATTTTCTGCATGTAGAATCCAAGCTCCCGGTTCACATTGTAGGGTTGGACTTGAAGCGGGACGTCATCGAACGGTGCGAGGCGCTTGCTAGGCGCTTAGACTATGACGGACTCTCCTTCCAAATGGGGGATATCGCCCAATATGAAGGTGCCGATGAGGTCGATATGGTGGTGACGCTGCACGCTTGTGACACCGCGACAGATGCAGCGCTAAACAAGGCTGTACGGTGGGGAGCTCAAGTTATCTTGTCGGTTCCATGCTGCCAGCATGAATTGAACCGTCAGGTGGAGCAGAGCGTGCTAGAGCCCTTGTTGAGACACGGCATATTGAAGGAACGTTTCAGTGCCTTGGCGACGGATGGACTGCGGGCGAAGTTGCTTGATTGCGTAGGATATCGTACACAATTGCTCGAATTTATTGATATAGAGCACACACCCAAGAATATTTTGATTCGTGCGGTTCGCGGTGAAGAACCTGCTGGGCAGGTAGAGAAGACTGACCCGCAAATGTGGAACGAGTATGAGACGTTCAGACAGTTTTTGAACGCAGATCCGTACTTGGAGCATGCCCTGCAGGAGCTGTTGGAAGCTCGTGGCTGCAAGCGTACAGTATAAGTATCAGAGCCCTCTCCGTTGTGTAGAGGGTTCTTTTTGATGTGGGGGATAGTGAGCTGCATACATGAACTCTTTGGTCGAGCGACTCTATCCAGTAGTATGCTTCTCTTCAAATTCCCTCCGTTTTGGACGATATATAAAGGAAGGTAGTATCGAACAGGAACAGTAACAAATCAATGCCCATTAAAAGAATCTATAGCTGCATGGTTATAGAACAGGGCAAAGTGAGTTGTTGCAATAGAACAAGCAGGACGCCTATGTCTGGCTCGATCTTCATACAGCAAGAGCAAGATTAACGTGAATAGTGAAACGAAGCGAAGCAGAGCAAGGGGATAAACTGCGAACGAAGAACCTAGGAGGTTGAACGGTCAATGACGGGAGCTTATGTAACGGATGCTCCAGAGCATTTGTTAATGTCGCTTTTGCACAGTCGTACAGTGCTTGAGGGCGACAACTGCATTGCAACGGGAGTATTGTCTTATTTAGAAGGAGATGTCATGGAGGTAGAACTGCCAGAATTCGAGCGGTTTGAACTTGGAGAGGCGCTGAAGGTGACCATATATTCGCCGGTAGGCATATTTAATTTCCATACTCAGGCTGTGGCACGGCATGAAGGGTCGTTGATGCTTATTCATCCGCCGCATCAACAGCGTAAATTTACAGATCAACGCTTATTTCCGCGAATAGAGGTGCGCAAGCATGGATACGTACTGCCTCCACGACCGGCGGAAGGAATGGCAATTACGCCGACGCCAATACCGATTCATATCGAAGATATTAGTTTGAATGGGATCGGTTTCAACATTAAGGGGAACTCTTCATTCGTGGAAGGAAGCGAATTAGAGGCTGAACTGCAGCTTGGATTTGCTGTTCCTTGCCGCTTAACGATTGCTCGTATGGCGAGTCGGGAAGACGATATTTTCTATGGAGCCAAGCTTCAGGTAACCAGTGATCCTGCACAACGGTCCCTGCGTGCATTTATTATGCGGGAACAGATTAAATCACATATTGATCGCAAATCAAAAAATTCAATAACAGCTCGCCCATAACATGCTAAAATAGCAATGTACTTCACCATTACATAGAATAGAAATGGTAGGAGAGAAAGGGAGGGAGGGAGCAGCTTGAAGCGCGCTTCTCGTCATGTAAGGAACTTATTAATCGGATGTCTTGGCATCGTGCTCCTATTAAGCGCCTTACCAACATCGACGTCAGCAGCTGGGCTAAATAATCGATACCCGACTAAGGTATTTGAGGTATTCACAGACGTTGCAATGAATCAGGAAGGGCGTCAGAAGATTAAGGCCGAGTTAATTCAGCCATCTGTTACGAATGTTACGTATCAGGAAGTGGTGAACATTGATCCTGCAATTGCCGAAGTAAAGGTAGATTTACCTAACGAAGAATACGTGGTGACGCCGCATAGTCCAGGATCGACTACGGTCGAGTTCAAATGGACCCAAGGGGATGGAACGGTACTTCATCATAAGTTTGTCGTTGCGGTAGTCGACCCCTCACAGGGTAATATTATTCCTCGGATTAGAGAACCTGAACAGGAAAGTTATGTGCAGCTGGGGTCTTCTGAAATCAATGATTTCCAATATATATTTGAGAATGTAGATTGGAGATCCAACTTACCGGTACCTTATAACGAGCTTCGCTCTGGAAATGGATTCAATAATATAACACCTGTTAATCAGAAAAGATATATTTTCAGCGCTGTGGCTCAGAACGCAGTGGATACTAGATGGGTATTCAAAGTAACAATAAAAGATACGAACGGTAAAGATATATCCGCTACATACTATAAGGACTATAAAATCAATCAGTCACCCAGCCTGAAAAATAATTTTGATCGTACTGTGCATTTGATGCCTGGCGGGGAAGCTAGTATCGTGCTGTCACGGTATTTTGAGGATTTAGACAACGATGAATTATTCTATACTGCAGTCTCGGCAAACGGCCTGGTCTCATGCGAGATTAATGGGGATAACCTGTTGTTGCGTGCGAGAGCCGATTCCGCAGAGGGCATCGAGAAAATCACGATTACTGCGGATGATCAACGACAAGGTATTCCTGCGCATGGAACATTAAGCATGTACATCAGCAAACCGCGCGAAGTTGGGATTGCCGGTACTTATCCAGAAGTAGATAACGGCTTTGAAGTGATGCCAGCTGGCTCCGGTGAGTATTACATGGCTCCATTTGAACAGTATCTGCCTTCCTATGCAGAGCTCGAACAGAAGGTTGCATCAGGTAATGCTCGTAAGGGAGAACTGACAAGTGGGGGCAGCCTTACATTCATCATTGATCAACAAAAGGGCCAATCTAAAGGATTTGATGAAGGACAGTATGGTCTCTATCTGTTCGATGGAACGACGGTCACGCTGGAGCGAGCGATTGAACTGTCCGGCAAAGAGAAAGTCATTCGTGAATTGAAGGAGCTGGCTGCCGCAAGAGGCGAATCATCCTATCAGATTGTGGACGCCCAGCAATGGCTGTTCACGAAGGGTGACAATAATTTTGTTCGCGCTAAGATCGTGATGGCGATTCTCGCAGAATAACAAGCAGTATCGTTAGAAGGTCAACCTAAGGGTTGGCCTTCTTTTTGATTGTCCATCATAATAGATATAGAATTGGTAGAATCGGGAAAGAAGGGGGAGTGCAGATGAAGGTGGATTTACAACAAGATGGCCATGGCAATTTTGTTGTTTTGTATGTTGGAATCGGGATAATCTTCGCTGTGCTTCTTGTTGCGTTATGGAAGCAGGGGCTGTTCTATGATCGCGATGTGGGAATGCTATCTCTCCTGCTCTGTGCAACTTCTGTATGTATGCTTGCCGCATGGAGGTGGGATGCACTCCTTCCATTGCCACTCATATATCCGCTTCCCCTGCTCATTGGCTACCTCATTAGCTGGGTGTTAGGGCCTGCAACCGTATATGGCACAGAGATGCAAATCCTAAGAACCGCGATGCTGCAAGCTTGGATTATACTGCTCGCCATTATGCTGCACAGAGGGGGGGATCAGGCTAAGCGGCTCATTACAGGTTCAATCATGCTAGTCGGATTCCTAATCAGTGGCAGCGCTCTTGGCATGCTCTATGGATGGATACCGAATGAATCAGGTGTGATGGTGAGTCAGAATTCAGAATTGTCGGCGTTTGGATTTCGATTAGGTGGGGTTGTCCAATACCCGAATACGCTTGGTGTACTTGCTGGGGCATTCGCGTTACTGCACTTGAACGGCGCAGCCTGTGCGGCGGCTAAAGCTCGAAGCCAACGGAGTGGAAATATTCATGTACGGGTAATCTCGACCAAATGGCTGTTTGCGGCTGTGCCGATTGTTCCCCATTTGGTCGTCCTTGGTCTTACCGAATCAAGGGGATCCTGGATCGTATTTGGTATCGTATTGCTGGTTGGAATCTGGAGCGCTCGCGGCTATCGTGCGGAGTACGTGACGACGTTTTTGTGGTTCGGAGCATGGTCTTTCCTAGCGGCCGCGTGGAGTGCCTCGATGTGGCAGAGTGGGGATGGGTGGCTGCCGATGCCTGTTTGGTTCACTTGGATCGGTTCAATTGTACTGTTCAGCGGCGTAATGCTGAGTCTATCTCAGAACCGTTGGCTACGAAATGGGTTGATTCTCATCATACTTCCAATGCTTATGATAGCAGGCATTCACTTGCTGCCTATAGGGGCAAGCAGCCGGATTACGGATCATTATGCTACTGCAGGAGCGCGAACATTGTTCTATAAGGATGCAATTACGCTGTGGAAGGAACATCCTTGGTTCGGCGCAGGCGGAGATTCATGGCGGCAGCAGTTTGCACGCATTCAGAGCGAGCCGTATGTTGGCAAGGAAGTGCACAGCAGCGTGCTGGATATGCTGCTTGATGTAGGGCTGGTATTTACAATGCCTTCAATAGGGTTAGTATTAGCAGCATTGCTGCTAGCATGGCGTCGGCATGCCGGATTCGGATTGGCCGCAGCGATGCTGCTTGCACATAGTCTGATTGATTTCGACATGTCGTATGGGCTAGTGACGCTGCTGTTCGCAGTGCTGCTAACGCTGGGCTTGTACGATGAGAGCCTCAATCATGGCTCTCCAAGGATGCGCTTCGCGCTGTGGCAGGTGGGCACGAAGCGCGGGAAGCGTCTCGCGGCACTGCTGCTTGCCGCTCCGCTGGCAGCCGCAATCGTGCTCGCGTCGTGCCACCTCGTGGCACAACAGCTCGCCGCGGCTGCCAGCGCTGCTGCCGACAAGGCCACAGGCCCTGTCGGCATGGCCCGCGCGCATGCGCAGCAAGTGGCTGCGCTGCGCTGGGCGCCCGCGAACACGGCGCTTCGCATCGCCGTGAGCCGAACCTTGCCTCCGCAGGAGGCGCTTGCCCTTCTGCAGGAAGGGCTGCGCTACGAACGCGATGGCAAGGGGCTCTACCGTGCGCTCGCCTTGGCAAGTGCACGCCTTGGCCGCGCCGATGACGCCGCCGCTTGGTGGGAGGCGGCGGTTAGCAGCGACCGCTTCGATCGCGTGCTGCAGACCGAAGCCATTGAGAAGCTGTCGCTTGCGGCGCACTACAGTGCAGATCGCCTTCAAGCGGCCGCATATGCGAACGCAGCAGGCAAGATGTTCCGGCGATATGAAGCGGAGGCACATCATGTCCTTCTCATGCGCAATCCTGCGAACGGCAAGCGTTTCGCAATGACGGAGGAAGCGAAGCGGGCTTACAGCTCGATCGTTTCGTTGATCACGAGGGGACAGTAGTTCATGGATGTTAACCAGAATTCGGAGCGCTGGTCGCCTTCATTTGACGTCACCAGGATACCGGACTTTTCTCATGAAGTTGAAGGTGAACTTTGAACATGCTGTGCCTGCCGGCACGCCGATAAGGGCGGAATCTCGAACAACTCAAGAAAAAACCGGCCTCGTCGCAGATAATGCGAACAGAGGCCGATTTGAACTTTCCGCTGAATTAATATTCGCCACTCCAAGGCGGTACGATCAGATTAATAGCATCGTCCCGCAGCATCCGGTTGAAATCAGCGGTACGTACCTTCGCTGGAGCGAGTACGTCAATGTTGCCAGCACGATAAACAATATGAAAATGACATCCATAAGACGGAAAGTTGGCTTATTTTCAGGCTCCATACTGGAGTCTTTTGATCTGCATAAACCGCTACCCGGAAACCTCCTGCATTTCTTGCGGCTGCGTTGATTGGAACCTGGTCGGCCATAATACGTGCTGAAAACTCAGGCATATGACGCCAATGATGAAGACAACTGTTCCCAGCAAGAAAAACACCTTGCTCACACCCATTCCACGAATCAGTAAGCCTCCGATTAAAGGCGCACCTACCATCATCGTGCTGGCGGACATATTTTGAATGCCAAAGATCCGGCCTGTCATACCCTCAGGAGTTTCTTTCTGTAGGACATAGTTATAAGTCACGATAGACAGCCCGTTTCCAATACCGATCACAAGTCCCAAGACGATGCTCCATATTCCATGCGAATCCGCTCTTAAGAGTCCCATACTTCCAAAAGCAGCTCCAATCAACGCGGCTCCTCCTCCGATACCAGGTCCGTACCTTACTTTGCCAAGACGGTTCAGCAGCAGGATGGTGATAAACGCTCCGACTCCTGTGGCAGCCACCATCCAACCAAGCAGAGACTCGTTATGAGGGGCAATTTCCCGATACAACGTCGGAAACTGGAAATCGATCATCAAAATAATCAGCATAATGATCATATTCACGATAAAACTACTAAAAAGAATCCGGCGCTGCAGCAGCAATGCCCACCCTTGCTTCCATAATTGGGCGAAGCTCATCTTAGTCTCTGCGCCGTTTTCCGAGTCATCAGAATTCTCCCGATTCTCTGCTTTTGCATTTTCATCGATATGCCGCATTGTATATAGCAAGATGCAGGAGGAAAAGCGCGTGATGGCATTCACCAAAATACATAATTGTGGGGAGATCACTGTTAAAGCCACTGCGCCGAGCAGGGGCCCCGCGATTTTGGAAAATTGATTGACGAGCCCGTTATACGAGGTTGCTTTGAGCAGTTGATTCTCCTGAACCACCTGGCGCGTTAACGCTTGATGCGCTGGAACGCGGAATACTCCCATTGTGGCGCGAAACGCAAGCAAAGGCAGCATCCAGTACATGCCGGGAACAAACAGCAGCAATATGGTGAGCAGCGTTTCGGCTGCATCGGCCAACAGCATGAGATTGACCTTCTTCCAGCGGTCGGCGATTACACCGGCGAAAGATCCGAACAGAATGCCGGGGAGAGCGATCATCACCGGAATCAAGGCGATCATAAACGGATCCGCATGCCAGCGGTATGCCACCAGAATCTCAATTGCAAAGACGTCGAACCATTCGCCGAAAGATGAGACGGCATAAGCCGAGTACATCTTAGTAAAAATCCGGTTCTTCCAAATAGATACCTGGCGCCCGTTTGATACAAATGTGGTAGACATGAATATTTCCTCCGTTAAATCAGAATTACTCTCACTTTAACGAAGAAATATCAGGGGGTTATCAGACAGAACCTAAAATCCGATCAATCATCTGTTCTATGGGCTGTTTATATGCCTCCAGCTTATACCCCCGTTCAAACTCATCATATCGAGTCTGGAAGGTCTGCAGCAGTTTGGAATCGTGATATGAGGTTTTCAAAAAATGGAGTGTACCAATGATCAACCGAGCGAGCAGCGGTACATTATGCGCCGTTTCGCCGGCCTCAAGGCCATATTCGAATGCAGCTGCTGCTTCTTGGGGGTGGCCTTGAAGCAGCAGCAATTTCCCTCTTAAACCATGATAGGCGCTGATTTCCCGCAAATAAGGAGCGTCAGCCAGCATGTCTTCGATCTGCCTAGAGCACCGCTCTGCCTCTTGGATACTGCCTGCGACCAAATGAATATGCATTTCCGACATGGCAATATGAACCTTGAAGGCATCCAGCTTACCTTGCTCCTTTTCGATGATCCGATAAGCTTCTTGCACACGCTGCAGATCCTCTTCAACACGACCGTTATCTGCATAAAGACCAAGAATATTTAACACTTTCAGCTCGCGATGCATCTCAAACGGCAAAATCCCCGATTCAATCGTCCGTTCAAAGTAATTCAGACTTTTTGCCGGTTCCATGTAAAAAGAGTAGTAAAATATCAGCAGCCAATATAATTTATCTGGGTTCTCCGCATCGCTTTCCAGAAACCAGTCCAGATCTGCCCGCACAAACCTCAGAAACATTTGATGGGAGGGACTGATATTCACGCCAAGAAGCTCTTGCTGATTGACAAGGGCTAACATCGATTGGCTTTGCCCTAACATGAGATAGGTGTCCAACAACTGCCCGATTTGCTTCTGCAATCCACTGTCCGTCAGCGACGGAACCGCAAGTCCCAGCGTTTCTTTTATTGTGAGGCTGTAGCCAAGCCCCCGCACGGTAATCAGTTGAACTTTCCCGCTCCATGGTTTCATTCTTTTTCGGAGCCGATACACATGATCATCTACCGTTCGTTCGCCCGGATATTCCATTGGCCATACCTGATCCAGCAGCTGCTCCCGGCTAAAGACCTTGCCGCGATTTCGGTACAGAAATTCGAGCAGCGCGTATTCTTTCGCAAGCAAGTTGATTGTCTCAGCCTGAAAGCTGACAGAATAATCACGAGGTTCAAACGCAAGCCCGGACATCATAATCAGCATTCTCAGTATTCCTTGTCGTAATTGACAATGCTGCGAGCAGGACGTCCCTGTGCGATATAGGCCTTGAGATTCTCGATAAACAGCTTCGTAGCTCGTTCCTTCAATTGATCGGTATTGCCTCCGATATGAGGAGTCATGATGACATTGTCCATGGACCATAACGGATGATCCTCTGGCAATGGTTCGATGTCGAACACATCGAGGCCAGCGCCCGCGAGGTGGCCGCTGTTCAAGGCACCGATAAGAGCATCCGTCTTCACCGATGCACCGCGTCCAACGTTGATAAACAGTGCCCCGTGCTTCATGGCAGCGAACCTATTTTCATCATATAAGTTTATCGTCTGAGATGTCTTTGGCAGTATGTTGACGACTACATCGCATTCAGATAGAACTTCATTCAGCTGCTCGAACGTGTACAAGCCGTCGACATAATCAGTCGGTTGAACGGAGCGGCGTACGCCTAGAACACGCATCCCGAACGCTTTGGCAATTCGTGCAACCTCAGCCCCGATTTGCCCGATGCCGATAATCCCCATGGTCTTGCCCAGCAGTTCCGTATAATTCCCTTTACTGTCCCATACGTGTCGATCTTGGTTGCGAATCGCTTGTGGCAGATTTCGAGTGAAGCCGAGCAGCATCGCGAATACCGTCTCCATCATCGGGACGGGATGCACACCCCCCGCCGTAGTCAACATTACATCGTGCTTGCGGAGTGTATCCATCGGAACATAATCGGCACCAGCCGTCCACAGCTGTATCCAGCGAAGCGGGGAATCATCATGGAGGCATTCCTCGATGATAGCAGGCGACCAACCGAAAATAACTTCAGCTTGTCGGAATACGTCTCGATCGAGCTCCTTAGCTCGTCCAGCAATGACATTGTATTCGGGAGCAGCGAGGCGAATGCCCTCTAGAAATTCTGGCGGCAAAGCTAGTGCACATACGATATTTTTCAAGATGAGGTCCTCCTTAGCGTCCATTTTCTAACATCATAACTCGAATCCGATTGGTGCGTCTATGAGTGCTTCGTAGGTTGCTGGACATTAGAAATAGGCTGAACGGATGGTAACCGACAGCCTGCATGAGCGATTATAGCAGTTAGCCTCCGAATGCTTGCCGGAAGCTGGAGGATAATTTCGCTTGATCTACATTCCACAGTGCGGCAAGCTCTTCGCAGACGGTCTCGTCCCACCAATCGGACAGCTTCTTGCGGTTGGCACCGTTCTCGTGAATCCAGATCAAGTTCTCAATCACTTTGCGATAGTAAAGTTCTTCTCCTTGTTTGACGAGATCTTCGGGAATCCAGACGTTCATCCGCTTAATGGTTCGATACAACTCATTGTTGCAAGCACGGCGAATTCTTCTGGCTGTGGGGAGAGGCCTTGTATGAGGCTCCTTCGGGGCTTTCAATGGATGACGACTCCTTTCCTGCATATATGTTCATCATATGCAGGCATCCTACCCAGGTTCCTTGTGGCCGCGCGCTATTTCGAATCGATTACGATATACCCTACCATAGGGCCTTCATGCTGCATATCGGGATGGGTTAAGCAGACGATGCGATGAATGCCTTCCTTGGCAGTAAAGGTGATGACGGTTTCTTTGTCTTTCTCGATGCTGCCTTTTACATTCATGCTCTCGATTTCGAAATCATGCTTTTTGCCGTTAATTCCGCGAATACGAAGCTCTACTCGCTCACCGGCTTTGGCATGAACTGTACCCGGAATAAATTGATACACTTCGATTTCTTTCCCATTATCCAGTTTGGACTTAACCTCTCCTGTTACCATGTGGAGAATTCGAGTCGATTGAGGTGCTGCCTCAACTGCCCGTTCAGACCGCACGGTTTCATAGCGCCAGAACGCTGCAGCTACTAATATGGCGGAGAAGACGATTGCACCAATTCGCAATTGTTTGCGAGAGACAATCCAAAAACGTGTCAAATTGTGAAACCTCCTTTGCCCAATTGAGTATCACTTTTTAGTGCTTGCTCATAACATTTCATTTGCAGGCAGCCATTACTAGAGAAGATATAAGGTACAAGCTTGTGCTTAGTCCAAGTGTATGCATGGCCAGGGTAGCGCATGACTTGTGTTATCCCAGGGGGTAAGGAGGCATCAAGATCGAACAAGCCAAAGTCATGATTGGAGTCATGGCGATCCATATGTTAGAATAAGCTGGGAATTAAAAAGGGAGAGAGACGAGCTATGGCATGGATACATGATATGATCAATATGCTGCTTCATTGGGTGCAGCAGCTTGGGGAATGGGGAATAATGCTGGGGCTCATGATTGAAGTCATCCCGAGTGAAATCGTGTTAGCCTACGGCGGATATTTAGTATCGATTGGCAAGGTCAGTTTTATCGCTGCGATTATTTTCGGCACAATTGGTGGTGTCTTTGCGCAACTCATCGTATATGCAATCGGCAGATATGGCGGGCGGCCCTTCTTGGAGAAGTTCGGGAAGTACATCCTGATACGCAAGCACCATATTGAGAAGTCGGAAGAGTGGTTCCAGAAGTATGGAACAGGCGTAATCTTTTCTGCACGATTCGTTCCGGTTGTCCGTCACGCGATTTCCATACCAGCAGGAATATCCAAGATGCCGGTAGGAAAATTTACGCTTCTGACAACGCTGGCTGTAATCCCATGGACCATCCTATTTGTTTATTTGGGGTACGCGCTTGGAGATCAGTGGGAACATATTAATGAGAAGGCGGCACCTTATGTTCAGCCATTTATTTTGGTTGCACTTGCTGGCCTTACCCTATATTTTGTTATCAAATATATGAAATCCAAGCGAAGAGAGGGGAACCCGAAATGAGCAAACATGTAGCGAATGTGATAGGTCAAGGAATTTCACCACAAGCATTTATCGACTCCATGCAGAAGAACAAGGAAGCCTTCATTTCCTGGTATGATCAATTTGCTTGGTCCAGTGAAGAAGAGAAGGAGTTTTTCGAATCGCTTCAATATCGGGACGATATCCGCTGCTTAATCTTGGCGGCAGATTGGTGTGGAGATGCGGTACGTAATGTGCCTGTTGTGTTCCGCGCTATGGAAGCAGCAAGCATTGATACAGAAGTCTTAATTATGGAACAGTTCCCTGAGGTTATGGATCAATTCCTGACGATGGGCGGACGCTCCGTTCCAATCGTCATTTTCACTGATACGGGCGGTTATGTTCTCGGTCAATGGGGACCTCGTCCAAGTGACGTACAGGCACATATGATCCGATTCAAGGAAGAGAACCCGGATCGTGAAGCTCCGGATTATCAAGATAATTTGAAAGTAGTCAGACAGCGTATTCTCGAACAATACGGCGAGGGAACGGGCTATCATGCTCGAATTACGTCTGAATTGAGAGACCTGCTGTCAGGCTTTTAATATAGCAAGGAGCTGACAAGACATTGTTTACGATTCAAAGTTTCAATTTAGGTCCTGTCCAAACAAACGCTTATCTATTAACAAATGAAGATACGAAAGAAGCGGTTGTCATTGATCCGGGTATGAATCCAGATCGGTTGCTGCAAGCGCTCGATGGACTAAACGTTAAGGCAATATTGTTGACACATGCGCATTTCGATCACATTGGCGGTGTGGATCTTGTGCGTAAGGCACATCCGTGCCCGGTGTACATTCATGAGCTTGAGGCAGAGTGGCTGACAACACCGGAACTTAATGGCTCGACCATGTGGCCGCAAATGTCTCCGCCAATGTCCATGAAGCCAGCGGAACATTTGCTGCAAGATGGGGATACACTGGAGCTGATCGGTTATTCCTTCTACGTCATGCATACACCTGGTCATTCGCCGGGCAGTGTGAGCTTCCTGTATGATAAGCACTTGTTCGCAGGTGACGTTCTTTTCCGGGAAAGTGTGGGGAGAACAGACCTGAGAGACGGCAGCATGAAGACACTGGTGAACTCTATTCATAAGAAGCTGTTCACACTAAGCGACGAAGTGACGGTATACCCTGGACATGGTCCGACTACAACAATTGGATACGAGAAGAAGCACAACCCATTTGTCTAATACGATTTTGCAGTACATAAGCGCTTGGCACTCCTGATTCCTGATGAACAAGGAGACCAAGCGCTTTTTGATGCTCACTTTATCCAATATACATAGATCCATTTTGCTAGCCAAACCTCGCTCGTGATATGATCAGGGAAGCATACAGCAACGATGGGACTGCCTACTACTATGTATCGCAGTCCTTTTTTTTACATAACAGATACAAGTGCAAATAAAACGGCAGATATCATTTCCTAATACGAGGAGGAGTCAATTGATGCATTCCGAACAGCGAATAGATGCAGCAATTATCGAAGAGCATCGCAATCGAATCGCTCGCCTGCAGCAGAAGATGGAGCTTGCTGGTATCGATTTGTACTTAGTTACACACAACGTGGATATATATTACTTAACCGGCTCCATGCAGACCGGCTATGTGCTCGTACCGAGATGCGGCGAACCTGTTTATTTGGTGAAACGCAGCTATCTGCGTGCGCAGAAGGAGTCGATCATTCGCGTTGCTCCGCTCGGTTCATTCCGTCAGCTTGGTGAGACGATCCGCTCATACTATGCGGAGCTGTTCCAAGTTAAGGAAGCTGTCGTCATTGCTACAGAGTTCGATGTTCTACCTGTTCAGCAGTATGAGAGATTGAGAACAGTCATTCCAGATGCGAATTGGACAGACGGATCGATCCTATTCCGGGAACTGAGAATGATTAAGTCCTCTGATGAACTGGATCGCATTCGGGTTGCCGCAGCTGCTGCACATAAGGTGCTTGCTGATGCTGCAGATTACATCCAGCCGGGAATGACAGAACTAGAACTCATTGCTTACATTGAACGAGAATTCCGACTGCAGGGTCATGTTGGAATGATCCGAATGCGCGGCTTCAATCAGGAACTAATAACTGGCATGGTGGCATCAGGAAGTGCAGGCGCAGAACCGACTTACTTCGACGGTCCCGCTGGAGGGCTTGGACTGACACCTGCAAGTCCACAAGGATCTAGCCGTAAGGCGATTGAAGTGAATGAACCTATTCTGATCGATTTCGGCTGCTGCATCGATGGATATGTAATTGATCAGACCCGAACCCTTGTCATTGGGGAACTGGACGATGAACTCCAGCGTGCTTATGATGCTTCGGAAGCGATATTGCGTGCAACTGAGGAACACTTGAAGCCGGGAACGGTATGCGAGACATTGTACGAAGACGCGGTTGATATGGCGAAATCGTATGGATTGCAAGAGCATTTTATGGGGTATGGTGAGGATCAAGTCAAGTTTCTTGGACATGGAATTGGTATGGAAATTGATGAATGGCCTGTATTGGCCCGCGGGTTCAAGCAGCCGCTTCAGGAGGGGATGGTAATTGCTATCGAACCTAAATTCACTTTCCCGGGACGCGGTGTCGTAGGTATAGAGAATACATACCTGATTACTGCTGATGGATATGAGAAGCTAACGACTGCGGAGGAAGGATTGCGAATCATTTCTTTGTGAACATAGACAATAGCTAGAGTCGGATGTACAGCTTTTATCGTATGCAGGATAGAGAGGCTTCTTTTTGTGACCAATTGCGATACTCGTACGTATACATTTACAGGAACCATAAATTCTAGTACCATATAGAATACATCTAACGGATGGGAGGCATGGACAATGCTGCCTTTGGGAGAGAAAGTAGTCATTGTTGCCGACCGTTTCGAACAACATTTGCCTATCGGGGAATACGGCTATATTATTGCCTATGACCGCAATGCAGACAACGCATTCGACTATGTCATCCGAGTTCCGAGAGCAAACCGCAACTTTTTTGTGCCAGCATCCGATGTCGATCAAGAGGAACGGTTGCTGCAGCAGGAAGCGGACCGCATCGAACGGGAAGCACTTATCGATTATGCACTGGCGACCCATAATGAATCATTATTCCGTCGAATTATGAACGCAGACGCAGAGCCTGATAGCGAAGAGAGCGAACAGGACGGAGCAATGTCACAAGAAGAGTTCATTCGCCAAGTGAATTTAAGAGCTTGGATTTAAAGAAGACGCCGATCACCGGTCATTCCGGTGCTTCGGTGTTTTTTTGCATCCATTACTTTATCAGAATGACGCGTTGAGTTGATTCCGCTTCTAAGCTATAATAAGGGGATGAATTTGGCCTTGATGGCGCAAGGAGGAACAGGCTGCCGATGAGCATTCACGTACAAGACGTCGAGCACGTTGCTAAGTTGGCAAGACTCGACTTGAGCAATGAAGAGAAAGAGCGTTACACGGAACAGCTGAACGCGATTCTAAAATATGCAGAAAAATTAAATGAATTGAATACCGATGACGTCACGCCAACGACTCATGTTCTACCTATACGGAACGTGATGCGTGAGGATGAAGCGCGTCCTTCACTGCCGATAGAGAAGGTAATGGCTAACGCACCGGAAGAAGAAGATGGTCAGTTCAAAGTACCGGCCGTTCTGGAATAAAGCGAATAAGGGAGGATGCCCGCATTGACACCACTTGAGATGTCATTAACGGAAGCAAGACAAGCAATACAAGAGCGCAAGCTCTCCGTCTCTGAATTGGTGGACGCGTCATTCCGACGCATTGCCAGCACGGATGAGCAAGTGCAAGCATTTCTTACTATGAATGAAGAGGGTGCCCGTAACGAGGCAGCCGCAATCGACAAGCGCATCTCGGCAGGAGAACAGATCGGCTTATTGGCTGGTATCCCTGCAGGGGTTAAGGACAACATCGTAACGGAAGGAATGCGCACAACATGTGCAAGTAAATTCCTTGATAATTTCGTACCTATATATGACGGTACAGTATCCCGCAAGTTGAAGGAAGCGGGTGCCATTACAATTGGTAAGCTGAACATGGACGAATTCGCAATGGGCGGATCCAATGAGAACTCTGCTTATCGCACGACTCGCAACCCGTGGGATTTGGAACGTGTTCCGGGCGGATCTAGCGGTGGTTCCGCGGCTTCCGTAGCAGCTGGACAAGTTGCATTCGCGCTAGGCTCTGATACAGGCGGATCAATCCGTCAGCCAGCTTCCTATTGTGGAGTCGTTGGCTTGAAGCCGACATACGGTCTCGTTTCTCGCTTCGGCTTGGTTGCATTCGCATCTTCATTGGATCAAATCGGTCCAATTACGAGAAATGTAGAAGATGCAGCCCTCGTGCTCCAAGCGATTGCAGGCCACGATAAGATGGATTCCACTTCGGCGAAGGTAGAAATTCCGGATTATGCAGCACAGCTGACAGGCGATGTGACTGGTCTGCGCATTGGCGTGCCTTCTGAATATATTGGACAAGGTGTCGATCCGAAGGTGAAGGAAGCTGTGCTCGCTGCCTTGAAAGTATTCGAGGATATGGGTGCGACATGGGAAGAAGTATCGATGCCGCATACCGAATATGCAGTAGCGACCTACTACCTGCTTGCTTCCTCGGAAGCTTCCTCCAACTTGGCGCGCTTCGATGGAGTTCGCTACGGAGTGCGTGCGGACAACCCTGACAATCTGCTGGATCTGTATCATCGTTCTCGCAGTGAAGGCTTTGGACAAGAAGTGAAGCGCCGCATTATGCTGGGTACGTATGCACTAAGCTCAGGCTACTATGATGCCTATTACTTGAAGGCGCAGAAAGTCCGCACTTTGATTAAGCGTGACTTTGACGAAGCATTTAACAAGTTCGATATTTTGCTCGGGCCGACAGCACCGACTACGGCATTCCGTATCGGCGAGCAAATTAATGATCCATTAGCGATGTATTTGAATGATATATTGACGATTCCGGTCAGCTTGGCTGGCGTTCCAGCAATTAGCGTACCATGCGGGTTGGCAGATGGATTGCCGGTTGGCTTGCAATTGATTGGCAAGGCGTTCGACGAAGCGACTGTGCTTCGTGCAGCCCATGCGTTCGAACAACGCACGGAGTTCCATAAGCTGCGTCCGCAGTTGTAATTGAGGAGGCTTACGACATGCCAAGTACGAAATATGAAACGGTCATTGGCTTGGAAGTGCACGTTGAGCTGCACACCAACTCGAAAATCTTTTGCGGTTGCTCTACCGAATTCGGAGCACCGCCTAATACGCATACTTGCCCGATTTGCTTAGGGCATCCCGGCGTACTGCCGGTATTAAACCACCAAGCGGTAGAATATGCAATGAAGGCTGCTATGGCGTTGAACTGTGAAATTGCTCCGGTAAGCAAGTTTGACCGGAAAAACTATTTCTACCCAGACTCTCCGAAAGCATATCAAATCTCTCAGAACGATCAGCCAATTGGGCAGAACGGCTGGATTGATATTGAAGTGAACGGAGAAACGAAGCGGATCGGCATTAACCGACTGCACTTGGAAGAAGATGCAGGCAAGCTAACGCACGTAGATGGCGGTTATGCTTCTCTCGTCGATTTCAACCGTGTCGGCACTCCGCTTGTAGAGATTGTATCTGAACCCGAGCTTCATTCACCAGAAGAAGCGAAGGCTTATTTGGAAAAGCTGAAGGCAATTATGCAATATTGCGACGTATCCGATGTGAAGATGGAAGAAGGCTCCCTTCGCTGTGATGCGAACATCAGCATACGCCCGATTGGCCAGAAAGAACTGGGTACGAGGGCAGAATTGAAAAATATGAACTCCTTCCGCGGCGTTCAACGTGGTCTTGAATATGAAGAGGAGCGCCAAGCTGACATCCTGGATGAAGGCGGTAAGGTTGTTCAGGAAACTCGCCGCTGGGATGAAGCGCAAGGGCGTACGCTCACGATGCGCAGCAAGGAAGAGGCGCATGACTATCGCTACTTCCCGGACCCAGATCTCGTTACACTCATTATTGATGACGAGTGGAGAGAGAGTGTGCGGGCGTCGATTCCGGAGTTGCCGGATACGCGCAAGGCACGTTATACGAGCGAATATGGCTTAACAAGCTACGATGCAGAAGTCATTACGGCATCGAAGAAGCTGGCTGACCTGTTCGAGGAGAGTCTTCAATATACGAAGGATGCCAAGGCAGTAGCCAACTGGATTATGGGTGACTTACTCGGATACTTGAACGCGAATGGCCTTGAAGCGGATGCTTCAAAAGTTACAGGCCAAGGCTTGGGCGAAATGATCGGCTTGATTGAGAAAGGCACGATCAGTTCCAAAATCGCCAAGACGGTCTTCAAAGAGATGCTGGAGACGGGCAAAGCTCCTCAGGCTATTGTTGAAGAGAAGGGACTTGTCCAAATTAGTGATGAAGGCGCCATTAAATCTGTCGTCGAGCAGGTAATCGCGAACAATCCGCAGTCGGTGGAGGATTACCGCGCAGGCAAGCAGAAGGCAATCGGCTTCCTTGTTGGACAAGTTATGAAGGAGACGAAGGGTAAGGCCAACCCGGGTCTTGTGAACGAATTGCTTGTTCAGTGCTTGAGCGAGCTGTAAATGTAAGCTATAGATAAAAAATGAAGAATCGATTAGGGCTCCGTAGGACGGATGGGTAACATATCTGAACGTTGGAGCCAGGCATGGAAGCGGAGTGAATCTCCGCTTTTCGTGTAGATTCAAGTTATTTTCATGTAGTCGTATACTCTGTTATTCCGAAAGGGTAGTGAAAGACATGATACGTCAGTTGGATATGAATGATGTTGCAACATTGGATCAACTCTGGAACCTGCAACAGGCGGCATACCGGATTGAGGCGGACATGATTGGCTTTGACAAGATCCCCCCTCTGATGGAAACGGTAGAAGACCTGCATAATACCACGGAAACATTCTATGGGTGGTGGGATGAGAATCAGTTGGCTGGAGCGGTATCCATCGAAATGACAGGGCCTGTAATTATGGAGATTTGCAGATTGATGGTTCGGCCGGATTATTTTCGGAGAGGGATCGGTGCAAGTTTGTTAGGTCATGTACTGCATATGCCAGATGTTCATACGCACCGTATTGCAACGGGAGCTCGCAATCTTCCTGCGCTGACATTGTATGAACGCGAAGGCTTCCGATATGTGCGCGACGAGGAGATTGCGCCGGGCATATCGCTGCGTCACCTGGAAAGAAGGAGGTAGTCGGATATGGAATTGCTCGCGGAGATACCTGCAAATAGTCCGTGGGTAATTGATGATTTTTCATTAACGCTTAGATTGCTGCTTGCGATGCTTCTCGGTGGATTGATCGGATTGGAGCGAGAACAGGCGAATCATCCAGCGGGGTTGCGAACACATATTTTGGTTTGCGTTGGTTCGGCACTTATCATGCTGTTGTCCATTTATGGCTTCTCCAGCTTCGTGTACGAAGGAAATGTCCGTGTGGATCCTGCTCGTCTCGCTACAGCAGTAATTACAGGCATTGGCTTTCTTGGCGCAGGAACAATTATTTTTACGGGCAAATCAATCGCAGGACTTACGACAGCGGCTTCCCTATGGGTAGTTGCGGCGATTGGACTAGCGGTAGGTGCTGGGTTCCAATATGCAGCTGTGGTGACGACAATCCTAGTCATCGTCATTTTGTTCGGATTCAACAAGGTAGAGCAGCGTTACTTCGGTGGCAAGCGCACTCGCGTTTTAACATTAGATGCGGATTCTACTTCTGAATTTCTTCATGAGCTCCATGTCTTCATGGAAACCCGTGATGTTACCGTCAAGAAGATGATGTTCCAACGCTTATTGAATCAACCTGGCGATCCGATGGTGGAGAAGCGAGCAGAATTGCAGCTCGTTCTTGGCGTCCCCAAACAGTTCGACATGTTCGTATTTGTAGAGCAACTCGAGCGAGTGCAAGGGGTTCGCACTGTTACCTTAGAGTAAGAGTCCAAAGCGATCCTAGACTAAAGTCGGTGAAACCTTCCTAGACTCAGGAAGGTTTCTTTCATTTCTGTATCCAACGTACAATGAATATAAGCTTAATACGTACGGTAGAGCGAATTCGCACAATGAATTTTGCTGGGTAGAGAAGGGAAGAGACTATGGTGTATCGTAAGACAACTCAATTTTCGGATGAACTGATCGTCAGTCAAGTGCAGCAAGGTAACGAGGAAGCAATGCGTATTTTAGTGGAAAGACACCGTCCATTTGTGATAACGTGTATTTGTCAGACGGTACAAGATCGTTATTTGGCGGAAGATATCGCCCAAGAGGTATTCGTGAAGGCGTATCGCCATATTCATTCATTTCGGGGCGACTCGAAATTTACGACATGGCTGTATCGGCTAACGAAGAACCAGATGATTGATATATTGCGCAAAAAGCGGAAGGAAGGCCAGGTAGAACGGCTTGAGCCGCACCATATTGCATCCTTTCAGCTTCATGATGTCGCTGATATGCCGGAAGAACGCGTGATGAAGAAGGAAAAATGTGAAGAGGTCCACCAAGCACTTCGGGCATTGCCAGAGAAATATCGTATGGTCATGGAGTTGTACCACATGCGCCAGCGAACATACGCAGAAATTGCGCAGATGCTCAAGATGCCAGTTAGAACGGTTGAAACTAGATTATATCGTGCTAAGATGCTGTTTAAGCGAGCGTGGCAGGAACATGCCGGATTAGGAGCTATGTAAGGAGGGAAGGACTTGGCTGATAGAAAAGATGATCAATTACATGAACCTCACAATCAAGGATTCCGTGAGCAGTCTGCTAAAAAGGAGCAGGATGAGCAGTTTTTGCGCAAGCGTCTGGAACAATTAGCGCGGAGAGAACGCATGTCTCATGCTCATGAGAATCATCAAGGATATGGCCCAGGCCCAGGAGCGCCCATACCACCGCCTCCGATGTATGGAGCAATGCCGCAGAAGAAGAGCAAGTTTCTTTCTTTGTTTTTGTCCTTCATTTTCCCTGGAGCAGGTCATTTCTACTTAGGGTTAATGCAGCGCGGGCTGCTTATTATGATGATGCTGGCCTTGGATATCGTAGCTATCGTGTATTTTACAGCAATAGATGCCAAAGTGAATGTACCGCTTGTCGTATTGTTAGGATTAATGCTGCCGGTGATTTACTTTTTTAATTTGTTTGATGCCTTGCAATGTACGGAACGTGTCAATCATCAAGCGATGTTTGGTGGCGTAGAGCCGACCAGACAAGGGCCGCTCTTAGGGCTTTTTCTTCTGTTCGGGGGAATAGTTATGCTGCTATTAACCGTAGATCCAGCGTGGCTTCGTTGGTTCTTTACGTATGCGGGATCCTACGCCGGAGCGGCTCTTCTTATTGGTGGCGGTATCTTTCTGCTTGTGAAGGAATCGAATAAGAGACGCTGACGGACAACCGAAGGAGATGGTCTTCAGTGGTTAAGGTAGGGAGAATTACTGCTTCGCTGCTGCTTGTCGCTGTCGGAATCATGCTGCTCAGCGATCAGTTGTTTGGATATCATACATTGCGATTGTTATTAACATGGTGGCCCTTGTTATTTATTATATGGGGGATCGAATATATTTGGACTGGCGTGTACCACAGCAAGCGGGGGGATAATCGTCGTCTGCGCTTGGATTTTTTAGGCATGTTCGTTTCTGTTTTTATTGCAGTCTCCGTCTTCATGATTTCTCAGCCTTCCCTGTTCCGGGATTGGGTACGAGGAATTCAGTTCGACTTCTCCATGATGAAGGAGATGGCAGGTGATAATGGGATAAATGTCCGGTTGCCGAAGCTGGAACATTCGATATCAGGGGATATATCGAAGCTCGTTGTTCGCAATGACAATGGGGAGATTCGGATTCAGACTGGGAATGTAGAGAATATGGATGTTGAGCTAAGTGCAATTGTAAGCGGAGTGGATAGAGAGCAGGCGCAATCGCTGGCTAACCAGTCTGGAGCAACCATCGATAATAATCCTTCCGAACATACATTGACGATTACCGCGAACGGCTCGAAATTTGCAGTAGGGAATCGGCCAATCCGCATTGATATGATCATCACCATTCCGGCTCATGTTATGTGGAAGACGGATGTGATGACGAATAATGGGGATATCGCGATCCATGATATGAAAGCCGAAGCAGTGGCGAAGAGCAACAATGGTGATATTAAGCTGCTTAATATTGAAGCCCCAGTACAGGGAGAGACACTGAATGGTAATCTCTTTGTGCAAAATATACGCGGTGATGCCAAAGTATCTACCATGCGTGGGGATATTACGATGTACGACATCAATGGGAAGTCGATGGCGGATACGAAATCAGGAGATATCGACATTCATGAATCGGCTGGTGCAGTCCAAGCAGAGACCTTGAGTGGAGACATGCTTGTTGAGTCAGAGAACATCGGCGGCAACTGGAAATTGCAGAATATGGCGGGCGATACCGCCATTGGCATACCAGAGGGGGCTGATGTTACATTGCAAGCGATGAATCGTTTTGGAGACATCGATATAGATTCGGAATTTCCCTTTCATGTCGTAAAGAATAAAGTAGAGGGTACAATAGGAAATGCTACGTATCAAGTCAATTTGGACACGAATGGTGACATAAGCATACGAAAACGGTAACAGCGCGACGTATTAAGGATTGACAAAACAAAAAACTTCCACGTACAATGGACATATAGAGATTATTTTCTGAGAATCGTTACAATCTACGATTTGTTGGGATAACCCGTATAGAACTAATGTGAGCGTAGAAGGCGGTGGACAAGATGAAAACGCGGGTTCAACATGCATTGGGACATCTGAAAATGTCCGGAGTACGCATCACGCCACAGAGACATGCGATATTGGCTTACTTGATGGATGCGATGAATCATCCGACAGCAGATGAAATATATCGAGCACTCGAGCCGGATTTTCCGAGCATGAGCGTTGCTACCGTATATAACAACTTGAAGTTGTTTATTGAAGCGGGGCTCGTTCATGAGTTGACATATGGGGACAGTTCTAGTCGATTTGATGCCAATGTAACAGATCACTATCATGCCATTTGCGAGCGATGCGGCAAAATTGTTGATTTCGCTATTCCTGAATTAATGGAATCGGTGGAGAAATCGGCTGCAGAGGCTACTGGTTTTAACGTACGCGGACATCGGATGGAAGTGTATGGTGTATGTCAATCCTGTGTGGAATCGACTAAGGAGCAATAGGTGATGGTCGATATTCAATACAATGCAGAAATGTAAATGCGCGCGGCAGTTCATGCTTGCGCGCTTTTTTATTTTATCGAATCCAATGATGGAGTCTGAAAAAGTAGGAGTTGACTATATGAGAAGCAATGGAGTGGGGAGAGGTGCTCCGCATTATCGAACCGGCGGAAAGAACCGTAAAAAAGGGAAGGGAGGAGGATGTCTCTTTATTCTGATTGGACTCGCCATCCTGGCAGCGAGCGTGTGGAAAGGATGGGATGGTATCAGGGATTGGTTACCTGGTCAGAATAAGGCTGACTCCCAGATCTCTCAGGTAGAACAGCCCTTGATCTGGGACGGTGCCTGGACGGGATATGGGACGAAAGGCAAAGGTGAGAATTTGCTCATACCTGTTCAGGCATTGTCTGATAAGCTTTCTATTGTGTATGAGAATAGGTCCGCAACCGTCATTATGACAAGTTCTAAGGACGTTGCTTCAGTTGCGCTTGGACACTCAACGGGAAGCTTGAATGGTCGAGCTAAACAGTGGTCAGCTGCTGCTGAACAAATTGGCGGCGACATTTATGTTCCAATGACTGCGTTGAAGGAAGTATACGGCTTGCGTGCGAAGCAGTACACTTCGAATGGTGCGGTTCAACTAAGCACACCGGGGCAGACTCTTCAACAGGGGATCGTCATTCAGCAAAAGGATGATGCCAAAATAGCCTTGCGTGAAAATGCTAGTAAGCAAGCTCCCTCCTTAGAGAAGCTTGCAAGTGGAACGCAAGTCACGGTCTGGGGTGAAGAAGGAGACTGGCTCCGGATTGAGGCGGAAGGCGGCAATGTCGGTTATGTTGCTAAAGACGAGATTCAGCGTAAGGGAAGTGTAGCAGTTCCTTCAATCTCGCCAGCGCCTGTTCCTGCGTTTGTAAAGGAGAAGCGACCAGTAAGCTTGGCTTGGGAAGCTGTGTACTCGCGTAATCCGGATCCAACCAAGCTGCCCGCGATGCCGGGGACGAATGTCATAAGCCCTACGTGGTTCAGCTTGGCTGATAACGAGGGAAATGTGGATGAGAAGGCAGATCCGCGTCTTGTACAATGGGCGCATCAGAATGGGAAGCAGGTATGGGCGCTGTACAGCAACAGCTTTGATCCAGACCGAACTACAGCTTCGCTTGCAACCTTCGACAAACGTAACCGAACGATAGAACAATTGGTTAAGCTCGCAGAGAAATACAAAGTTGACGGCATTAATATTGACTATGAGAACGTAAATGTTGAAGACCGCGATAATTTAACGCAGTTTGTACGAGAACTTACTCCTCGTCTACATGCGAAGGGTCTTGTTGCATCGATTGATGTGACGGCGAAGTCTGGGAGCGGTAGATGGTCGCAATTTTTGGATCGGGAACAGCTGGCGCGTTCCGTCGACTTCATGATGGTTATGGCTTACGATGAACATTGGGCGACAAGTCCAACTGCTGGTTCTGTTGCATCCTTGCCATGGACAGAGAATGCTATGAAGCGAATTATGGAAGAGGATAATGTGCCTCCGCATAAGCTCGTGCTTGGAATGCCGCTATACACACGGATATGGACAGAGACAACTGAAGGCGGAGAAGTGAAAGTATCCTCTAAGGCTGTTGGTATGCAGAAAGTTCAAGATTTGGTTCAGGATCGTAAGTTGAAGCCTGTTTATTCGGAGAGTGCAGGTCAGCATTATGTCGAATATGAGGAGGAAGGCGCAACTCAGAAAATATGGATCGAGGATAAACAATCGATTCAATCTCGCATTCAAATGGCAGAACGTCTAAAGCTCGGCGGAGTCGCTGTATGGGCCCGAAGCTTCGCCAATGAAGGCATATGGAACGTTCTTCGATATCGAAACTCTTAATCACGCAATGATACTTTTTATAAGTTAGAAATAAGAAAACCGTCTATCTAATCAGATAGGCGGTTTCTTCGTTAAGTCTGTTATATTCGGTTCACTCTTGCGAGTGAGGCTCGTGAAAACATAGATGTCAGGTCTTGGTGTTGTGGGAATCAACGAGTCAATGCGTGAGAAATCTCTTTGTAAGTCATTCTTCCCTCACTTTGATACGGTAACATCCTTCTTACTGTCTTGATCTAAGTTGCTCTCTGGGGCGATGTTTTCTGCGGTTGCCTTGTCCGGATCAAGGGTAAGAATCGTTCTACAGAACATGCAGCGATCCGTTCTGCCGAGTATTTTGGTCTGGCGACCACACTCTGGACATTCAAGAATTACAGCACTAGTGGACAACATGCCAGCCCAGAAGTAAATCGCGACACTTCCCAAGAGGAGTATCATTCCCAGTACCATGAATACTCCAGCGAAGGGGCGTCCTTGTATGCCCCACATGAGAATGCCGGATGTGCCGAGCACCATCATTCCCATTCCGGCTAATGTAAGTACAAGTCCCCACAATCGAAACTCATTGATTTTACTTGTTCTAAAAAGACGTTGTTTCATCGCAGCCTCTCCATTTCAAGATTGAAAATGTTTTCGAAGGAAGAAGGAAAGAGAGTTTCTATGTAGAATTATAAACTATCATTTGATGTAAAAGAAAGCCAAAAAAGCGTGGGGTCGAGAATGAAACATGTATTGGATAACTCCATAGATCAATTAATTGGTGCGACTACAGTCAGCGGTCTTTATATATTGGATCGCAGCCAATTGGATGCTGATATGCACCAATATATTGATTGGGATCGCTATGTGCTGGTTGTTGATGAAGCGTGTCCGTCCCATCCTTTTGAGTCGATGGAAGTATCGGCCGATGACAGCTCAGTTGCACGCTGGATTTGCATCCACCCAGATAGGTGGGAGGAATGGATCGTTTCGGATGAGGCGAGGTCACTGCTTCCGTTTTACGGGCGTGGCAATATTCGCGTAGATCGCGATGGATTGCTTGCAAGTTGGCAGGAAAGATTGATTCAAGAAGAGAAGACTCCGAACCAGATGCAATACATGAAGACATATGCGCTGTTTTTGGAGGCATATAATCAAGCGAAGTATTTACGGAAGCTGGAATACATGCTAGACGCTTATCGATGTGTGGATTTCGCATTCTATTATTGGGCGTCGCTTGCCATAATGGAGCAAGGAGAGATGCCTAGACAAGCGTTATGGCAGCAAGTGAAGAAGTTAAATCTAGGTGTCTATAAGATGTACGAAGAATTCACTGCAAGCTCTGAGACGATGCCGCAGCGAATTGAACTTGCGTTGCTTGCTTGCGAGTTCTCTCTCTCATCGAAGAGTGTAGAATGCTGCACACCATTGCTGAATTGGCTGAAGCAAGCGAAGGGGCCAGTTCCGATATCGGATATTATGCAGCACCAAGAATTCAAGTGGATGGCCGGTTATATGCCAGCTCTACTAAATAAGCTTACACATCGCGGTTGTGTGAAGGAACGTTTGATTGAGCATGCTAGTCCATATGGCAAGCTAGGGTATACTCGGGCCTATGAATGGGCTGGTTGACGGCTGCACAATCACAGAAAGTTGAGTCGCTGCATGACAGTTCATGCAGCGTTTTAACTTTTTTTAAATAAAGTGTTGACTTGGGTTTGAAATATATGATACATTAATACTCGCCTCTTCGAGAGAAGCACTTCGAACGAAAGCTGAATAAGCAATCATTCGAAAGCTCGAAAAAAGAATTTAAAAAAAGTGCTTGACTCTAAGAAGTGAACATGATATATTATAAAAGTCGCCGCCGACAAAGCGGTGAGAAAAAGAAAGTAACTA
>NZ_MAIS01000029.1:0-66438 GCF_001680695.1 Paenibacillus sp. KS1
TGACCTGGACGTTGTTGTCCGCCTTGGCCTTGGCCTGGGCGTGATCCGCCACCTTGGCCACCTTGACGTGGGCCGCCACCTTGACCTGGACGGGATCCGCCCTGACCTTGACGCGGGCCGCCGCCTTGACGTGGTGCGCCTTGGCCTGATCTTTGCTGGCCGTTAGATCTGTTACCTTGGTTTTGCTGTTGTTCACCTGATCGACGTTGTTCTTGTCCGTTCATATTCCCCTGTTGGTTGCCTTGTCTATTATCCATATTAATGTTTATCTCGCCCTGTCTATTATGGTCTTTTTGACCGTCACGACCTTCACCGCGATTACTGCGATCCTGACGTTCATCACGCCCGCCTCGGTTATCTTCGCGCTGATGGTCGCGACCGTCACGTTGCATTTGCTGCTGTCCAGCACGTGAGTCGCGCTGATCCGACTGGCCCTGACTTGTATTTCCTGCCGATTGGCCAGCTGTTCTATTTGGTACTTCTGTTGTTTTTGACTGGCTGATGTTCACTTTCGATTGTGGGGTGCTATTGCTTTCCCGCTTCGCCTGCGCATTCTCCTTAATCGTGCGCATGTACGATTCGACTTTCCCCACGGCATCATTCTCCATTACGCTCATATGATTGTTAACTGGTATGTTAAGACGTTTGAGTATCGTAATAATTTCTTTGCTGCTCATATTAAGCGATTTGGCATATTCGTAAACTCTTGTTTTGTCCTTAGTGTTCTCTTGTTTGCTCAATATACTCCACCTCCGACATCGTTTTCAGCCCGTTCGTCATCATGGTCGCAAATCCATCATCCGTTACCGCCAATACTACCCGTTGCAATTTCCCGATGCTCTCACCGAGTTCGGTTCGCGTAAATCCGATAGCAAGTGGCACCCCGTACGACTTACATTTATCTCGAAACTTCTTCTTCGTGTTGTCAGAAGCGTCCGCCGCAACAATCACCAAGCGTGCTTGCTTATTGCGAATCGCCTTGAGGACTATCTCATCACCAGTCGCAAGCTTCCCTGCCCGCTGGGCAAGACCTAGCTGCGACTTGACCTTACTCATGATCGTCCTCCTGCTCCTTCAAGGCGTGGAAATCATTCTCCACCTTGATGAAGTCTTGAGCAAGCTGTTCATAGATGGCAGAGTTCACCTGATGCTTCAAAGCCCGATCAAGCGCACGAGACTTATGTGCAAGTCTGAAGCAGGACAACTTCCCACATAGGTATGCGCCGCGTCCAGACTTCTTCCCTGTCAAATCGATTAGAACCTCGTCCTGTGGTGTCTTCACAACACGGATTAGCTCTTTCTTCGGCATCATTTCTTGACATGCGACACACTTGCGAAGTGGAACTTTCCTTGTTCTCATGACTCAATCCCCCCTTACGATTCGGTCATACATCCCTGATTGAAGGAGACGACCGCTTCATATGGCGTTGGTCGCGCCTTCAGTGTTTATTCGCTTACTTCCATGCTGTCATCTGGTGTGTGCTCATCAGAAGACATTGGAAGCCCTTCTTCATCAGCTTGAGTCTCGCTTTTAATATCAATTTTCCAGCCAGTCAATTTTGCAGCAAGTCGAGCGTTCTGACCCTTAATTCCAATTGCCAGTGACAACTGATAATCAGGCACGATGACACGAGCCATTTTCTCAGCTTCACGAACTTCCACATCAACAACTTTGGATGGGCTCAGTGCATTCGCTACATACTCACTTACATCTTCTGACCAGCGCACGATATCAATTTTCTCGCCGCGCAGCTCATTAACAATTGTCTGGACACGCATACCTTTAGGGCCAACGCATGAACCAACTGGATCAACTTCCTCGTTGCGGGAGTATACCGCAATTTTAGAACGTTGACCCGCTTCACGAGCTACCGATTTGATTTCAACGACGCCGTCGAAGATTTCAGGTACTTCCAGCTCGAACAAGCGCTTTAGCAGTCCAGGATGCGTGCGGGACAAAATAATTTGCGGCCCCTTGGTCGTGTTCTCCACTTTCGTAATGTATGCTTTGGTGCGATCGCCGTGCTTGAACTTTTCATTCGGCATCAACTCATTCAATGGAAGAACTGCTTCCACTTTACCCAAATCTACATACACATTACGCATGTCCTGACGTTGTACAATACCTGTTACGATATCATCTGACTTGTCGATGAACGCGTTATAGATAAGGCCACGCTCAGCTTCCCGAATACGCTGTGTCACGACTTGTTTCGCTGTTTGTGCAGCGATGCGGCCAAAATCACGTGGTGTAACCTCAATCTCACAAATATCATCCATTTGGTAGTTCGGATTATGTTCGCGAGCGGCATGAAGTGAAATTTCAAGACGTGGGTCCAACACCTCGTCCACTACGTTCTTGCGTGCATATACTTTAATTACTCCAGTTGCCCGATTGATGTCTACACGTACATTTTGTGCAGTATTGAAGTTGCGCTTATAGCTCGAGATCAGAGCCGCTTCAATCGCATCAATGAGTACTTCCTTGCTAATTCCTTTTTCTCTTTCGATTTCCGACAACGCGTCAATAAAATCCATACTCATTTGGTGAGTTCCCCCTTTCAGCCGAATCCGGCTTCATTCCAATAATGTTACATTCAGCAGAACGATATCCAATCGTTGATTACAATCGTCCTAAAAAACGATAGCAAGACGTGCGCTCGCTACCTTCTCATACGGAATTGCATGTTCCTTCTTGCCGACTTGAACGACAACCGTCTGTTCATCGAAGGAAGTGAGAACCCCTTCGAACTCCTTCAATGCGCCAATGGGTTCGTATGTAGTCACATACACATGCTTGCCTACCGCCTTAACGAAGTCCTTCGTCTTCTTCAGCGGGCGTTCCGCGCCTGGAGACGATACTTCCAAGAAGTACGCGTCTGTAATCGGATCGTTTTCGTCCAGCTTCTGGCTTAATACTTCACTAATACGGCCGCAATCCTCAATGTCAATGCCGCCTTCCTTGTCCACAAATACGCGAAGAAACCAACTGCTGCCTTCCTTCACATATTCCACATCGACAAGTTCGAAGTTGTTCTCTTCCAAATAGGGTGTGATCATATTCTCAACTGTCGATTTGATATTGGCTGAGCTCAAATTCAAGAACCTCCTGAATGTTAGGAATAATGATGTTCCTCTATGTTAGAACCCGATACTAAACATGAAAGAGTGGGTTTCCCCACTCTTTACGTAACGGATTTATCCACATGATTACCAAAAAAATTATATCATAGCCATCTACAATATGGCAAGGGTGTCTCCGATCATGCACTAAAACAGAGACAATTGGTTCGTCTCCGGCAGTCCCCGGAAGCACCCCATCTGATTCAGGAGCTCGACAATCGTCTTCGTTGCCTTGGAACGCATCTGGAAATCCTCGATGGACAAGTACTCCACCCCATCGCGAGAAGCCGCAATATTGCGTGCCGCATTATCCCCAATCCCTTGTACTGCAGAGAATGGCGGGATGAGCGAGTTGCCATCGACAAGGAATTTCGTTGCATCTGATCGATATAGATCGATTGGCTTGAATGAGAACCCACGGGCTGTCATTTCAACCGCCATCTCCAAGATCGAGATCATGGCCTTCTCTTTCGTTGTTGCTTGGAAGCCCTTTGCCTCGATCTCATCGATCTTCTTATTGATCGCATCATAACCTTGGCAGCATAATTCGATATCGAAGTCCTCCGCACGAACAGTAAAGTAAGTCGCATAGAACTCGATTGGATGGTACAGCTTGAAGTAAGCTGTACGTACCGCGGAAATAACATAAGCAGCAGCATGGGCTTTCGGGAACATGTATTGAATCTTCAAGCAGGAATCAATGTACCATTGCGGCACATTGCAGTTTTTCATCTCTTGAATCCATTCATCACTAAGACCTCGGCCCTTACGAACGCTCTCCGTAATTTTAAATGCAAGCCCAGCGTCCATACCGGCTTTGTAGATTAAGTACAACATGATCTCGTCACGACAACCGATTACGGTCTTAATCGTACAGATCCCATTCTTAATCAGTTCCTGTGCATTACCGAGCCATACGCCCGTGCCATGGGACAATCCAGAGATCTGCAGCAAATCGGCGAACGTGCTTGGCTGTGCTTCCACAAGCATCTGGCGCACGAAACGTGTTCCCATCTCAGGTACGCCAAAGGTCGCAACCGGTGTCCGGATCTGCTGCGGCGTTACGCCGAGTGCGTCAACGGAGTTGAACATACTCATGACCTTCGGATCATTCATCGGAATCGTCGTCGGATCAACGCCTGTCAAATCCTGCAGCATCCGCATCATCGTCGGATCATCGTGACCCAGAATATCAAGCTTCAACAGGTTATCTTCGAAGGCATGATAATCGAAGTGCGTCGTCTTCCATTCAGCCGTTGTATCATCCGCCGGATATTGAACGGGTGTTACGTCTTCCACTTCAATATAGTCTGGCACAACGACGATACCGCCCGGATGCTGACCTGTGCTGCGTTTTACGCCGGTACATCCTGCTGCTAGACGGTTAAGCTCTGCTCCGCGCCATCGCTTGCCGTGATCTTCTTCATATTTCTTCGCGAATCCATAAGCCGTCTTCTCCGCTACCGTACCAATCGTTCCCGCACGAAATACACTCTTTTCACCGAACAGTACCTTCGTGTAGTTGTGTGCGACAGGCTGATAGTCCCCCGAGAAGTTCAAGTCGATATCGGGAACCTTATCCCCCTTAAATCCAAGGAACGTCTCGAACGGAATATCTTGTCCATCGCCCTTCATTGGCTGGCCACACTCCGGACAATCCTTGTTCGGCAGGTCAAATCCACTCGGCACACTGCCGTCCGTGAACCATTCGCTGTGCTTGCATTCCGAATTGCGACACGAATAATGCGGTGGCAGCGGATTAACTTCTGAGATACCAAGGAACATCGCAACGACGGAAGAGCCTACGGATCCCCGTGAACCAACCAGGTAACCATCTTCATTGGACTTCTTCACAAGACGCTCTGAGATCAGATAGTTCGCGGAGAATCCGAATTTAATGATTGGTACCAGTTCCTTCTCCAGACGCTGCACAATAATATCGTTCAACGGTTCCCCGTAAATGCTCATTGCCTTATTGTAGCACTTATCACGAATTTCCTGATCTGCACCCTCGATGTTCGGTGTGAATAATTCCTTCGGGAACAGGTCGAAATCTTCAAATCGTTCCAACAGCGTGTTCGTATTCTCTACAACAAACTTGTAAGCTTGTTCCTTACCCAAAAATTCAAATTCTTGAAGCATTTCATTCGTCGTGCGGAAATGCGCATCCGGTTTGCGAATATCCTTCAGTGGACTGAAGCCCGTAATTCCATGAATGGTAATATCACGGAACATCTTGTCTCGTGGATGCAGGTAATGCACATTGCCTGTTGCGACGACGAGCTTATTCTGCTTTTCGCCAATCTGAACAATTTTGCGAATAGCGTCTTCGATCTCGGCCGTCGATCCAACCAAACCCTTCTCTACCAAATGCATATACATCGTCAAAGGCTGAATTTCAAGGACGTCATAAAACTCTGCTACTTGCTCGGCTTCCTCCACCGACTTGTTAAGTACGGTCTCGAAGAATTCGCCTTTCTCACAGCCGGACATAATGAGCAAGCCTTCGCGCATCCCCACCAGTTTACTCTTCGGAATGCAGGCTACCCGCTTGAAATATTCTGTATGAGACATTGACACAAGCTTATACAGATTTTTCTTGCCTACTGCATTAAGCGCATAAATGCCGCAGTGAAATGGACGGGCATTTTGTAGGTTCTGACCTACATAATCATTCATGCGTTCCAGCGTCTCGATTCCGATAAGCTGCTGAGCGTCCTGAAGTAGTCCCGTAAGAATGCCGCCTAGTGCAATCGTATCGTCAATCGCACGGTGATGGTTCTCAAGTGATACTTTATATTTAGCTGCCAACGTATTGAGTCGGTGATTTTTGAGTGTCGGATGCAGCAAACGCGCTAGCTCCAAGGTATCGAGTACCGGATTCATCATATCTGGCAGATTCATTAGCTTCAAGTTATGCTGGATAAAGCCAATATCGAACCTCGCGTTATGCGCAACAAGAATGGTATCTTGGGCAAATTCCACAAACTTCGGAAGCACTTCTTCGATATCTGGTGCATCAGCTACCATTTCATCCGTAATATTAGTAAGCTGTTGAATGTTATAAGGAATTCGTACATGCGGATTGACGAAAGTGCTGTACCGATCAATTTCTTTGCCTTCTTGCATTTTGACAGCTGCAATCTCGATGATTTTATTGTTTGTTACAGACAAACCGGTTGTCTCGATATCGAATACGGTATAGATGGCATCTTTCACCGGACGATTGTCCGCATTTAGAACAACTTCCATATTGTCATTCACGACATTCGCTTCTAAGCCATAAAGCATTTTAATGCCATTTTTCTTGGCTGCCTTCGCTGCCTCTGGATAACACTGAACGTTGCCGTGATCCGTTACCGCGATCGCCTTATGGCCCCACTTCGCCGCCTGCTTCACATAATCGCTGATAGACGTAACGGCATCCATTGCACTCATCGTAGAATGAAGATGGAATTCCACGCGCTTCTCCTCAGCAGTATCCTTGCGTTCTGCCGGTGCCTTTACTTCATTCAAATCATTTGGCATCATGACAAGCTCAGGGACTTGCATGAAGCGATCGTACTCAACACGTCCACGAGCTTTGAGCCATTGACCATTCGAGATGAGGCTCAGCATTTTAACGTCTTCCTTCGTCTTCGCGAACATTTTCATCGCCATAGAGTCAGAAAAATCAGTTAGGTTGAATGTGAATAAGGTACTGCCATTGCGAAGTTCCTTCATCTCAACGCCAAATACTGCACCTTGAATCGTGACACGTTTCTCTTCATCCTGTACATTCATGATTGGAGTAGGCTCATCCTTAATGTCGTATCCGACATGCAGACGCTCTGGCGCTTCTCCTTCTTCTTCCTCGACTTCGCGTGCTGATTCTTCCATCATTTGCTGAATAACTTGGCGCTCTTCTTCCATCAGCTTCTGCTGGAATGCTTCATAGGCTTCCGTATCATGGCCGCCCTGCTGCATCGTTACACGAAGTGTGCGTGTGAAATACGTCTCAAAGAACGTCGTGCAATATTTATCAATCTGCTTCTTCTTCGCCAGCTCTAATGATGTCGCATCCGGTAAAAAGAGCTTGATCAAATCTTTCTCAACTTCATACTTCCCTTTGTGCAGCCAACCGTTAACTGAAGCAACCTCTCGCTTGACCCATTCCATGAACAAACTCCAATAGGCATCCACGATCTCCTTATTTGGAAGCTGCTCTTCATAGTGGAATATGATCTTAATCTTGGCAATGTGGGACAACTTGTCCTGTACACGCAGGCAAAACGTACGGTAAGCTTCTGCCGGAACGACAGTTGACTTGCCTATATAAATCGTCCACTCCTTATTGGAGCGGCTGCACTCCACTCTATCAATCCATCCATCATGGAAAAAGCTATCTAACAGTTCAACAGGAACCTCCGCCTGTCTCATCAACAATTCAAATCGCTTCCGTTTATCTGTCATATAGACTGAAGCACCTCCCAACCCCATACTGCTGCCGTACCTAATGGCAAAGTGGCAGTGTGTGAACAAAGAGAAGCCCCCCTCAATCGAGCCATCGTCCGGTGTTCCGTTGGATGTTCCAATGATGGAAGCTTCCCTTCATTGCGCCCCTGCTTCGAGGAGCATGTATCTAATTAATACGCTCGTGCAAATACGACCGTATGCTTGGCATCTTCTCCGCAGACAAGGCACTTCGTCTTTGTCGTTTGCGGTTCGAATGGAATGTTGCGGCTTGTTGCACCAGTCTCATCCTTAACATGCTTCTCGCACGCTTCCGATCCACACCAGCCAGCAAGTGTAAATCCACGTTTTTCTTCCATTTGTGCCTTCATCTCGTCAATTGTCTCTACCGAGTAGAAGTGCTCATCACGGAAGGAACGTGCACGCTCGAACATTTCTTGATGGACGTCAGCAAGCATGCGGTTCACTTCTTCAACCAAATCCGCCTGCTGTACAATGCGCTTCTCGCCTGTTACGCGGGATACCAATACGCAAACACCATTCTCCATATCACGCGGGCCAATTTCAAGGCGAACAGGCACGCCGCGCATTTCATACTCATTGAATTTCCAACCTGGGCTAATATCAGAGCGATCATCCATACGAACACGTACGCCAGCTTGCTTCAATTCGCTAAACAACTCATTAGCTCGTCCCACAACTTGCTCGCGCATCTTCGCTGGCCCAATTGGAATCATAATAACCTGTGTAGGAGCTACCTTCGGAGGCAATACAAGACCTCTGTCATCACCGTGCACCATAATCATGGAACCGATTAGGCGGGTGCTGACCCCCCAAGAAGTAGTATGAACAAATTCCTGTTCATTTTCACGCCCCAAGAATTTAATATCAAAAGCAACCGCAAAATTCGTTCCCAAGTAATGCGATGTTCCGGCTTGAACGGCTCTGCCGTCTTTCATCATCGCTTCAATGGAGAATGTATCTACTGCACCGGCAAATTTCTCAGAAGGAGTTTTCTGGCCTTCAATGACCGGAATTGCAAGATAATCTTCTACGAATTCACGATATGTTTTCAACATGAGCATCGTTTCTTCGCGTGCTTCCTGCTCAGTCTCGTGCGCAGTATGGCCTTCCTGCCACAAGAACTCACTTGTACGCAAGAACGGCAATGTGCGCTTCTCCCAACGAACAACGTTCGCCCATTGGTTAATCAACACAGGCAAGTCACGGTACGATTGAATCCATTTGGAGTACATATGGCCAATCATTGTCTCGGATGTCGGACGAATCGCCAGCTTCTCCTCTAATTGTTCGCCGCCTGCTTCGGTTACCCAAGGCAGCTCAGGATTGAAGCCTTCAACGTGTTCTTTTTCCTTCTGGAAAAAGCTCTCTGGTATGAACATTGGGAAGTAAGCATTACGATGGCCAGTAGCCTTGAAGCGGCGATCCAGCTCGTCACGAATATGTTCCCAGATTTCGTAGCCATCTGGGCGGAATACGATACATCCCCGGACTGGTGAATAATCCATCAAATCCGCCTTCTTAATCACATCAATATACCAACGGGAGAAGTCCTCCTGCTGTGGGGTAATCTCCGTAACAAACTGCTTCTCTTTCGACATAACGGTATACGTTCCTCCCGATAAACACGGTTATTCGTATTCTAGTATAAATGAAATGAACCGTGATATAAATGTTAACCTTTAACCAATCGTAATATATCATTGTAGGTTACAGCAAGCATCAATAGCATGAGCATTGCAAAACCTACAAAATGAACCATGCTCTCCCTGCTCGGATCAACAGGCTTACCTCTGACAGCCTCCAGCCCAAGGAATACGAGACGGCTTCCATCCAACGCCGGGATTGGAAGCAAATTGAAGATTCCCAAATACAAGCTCAAAATCGCCGTCCATAATGTAAGCTGTTCGATCCCTTTCTTCGCAATCTGTCCTGTTACTTCGAACGTCCGAACCGGACCGCCCAAGTCGTCCAGTTTAAATTGACCAAAAATAAGCATGCGGAATCCTTCAAAAATCTTCTCCGTCGTATTCACCATAGATGTTGAGGCGAACGACATCGTCTCACCGAATGAAGCCGTTCGTGTTGGCAGTACCGGTACGATACCAACCTTGCCGCCTTCTTGACCTTCCACCTTCTGTGGAGTCAGTGTTGCAGTGAAGCGTTCTTCACCACGCACAATAAGGAATGTCATCGGCTTGCCTTCGGAGTCAGCAATCAGCTTAATTAACATGTCACGATTGCCGCCAATTTGCTTGCCGTTCACTTCCTCGATAATATCTCCTTTTTGCAGTTGTGCCTGCGCAGCAGGAAGTCCTGGTGATACGTCTCCAATCTTCACAGACGTCGGGTTCTCGACCGGAACGCCCGAAATGGATACCGATACGCCGAACAAAATAAAAGCGAGCACAAAGTTCATAAAAGGCCCTGCAAAAATAGCTAGCGCCCGCTGGCCCACTGTCTTGCTGCCAAACTGACGATCATGAGGCGCGATCTGAATTTCGTCGCCCTTCACAATCATTTTGGCTTGCGGATGAATGTCGTACGTAACTTCTTCATCCTCAACATCCAGCGTCAGCTTCAACGTATGCTCCAGATCAATCGTCTTCACTTCGCCACGCACTACCTGCTTGCGCATGTCTAATTGATCCAGATACAGCTTCGTCACCTTGTTGTCACTTGACACACGTATCGCTACCGTCTGCCCTGGACTGACCTCTACAATTTCAGGGTCTTCGCCTGCCATCCGTACAAAGCCGCCCACCGGCAATAGCCGGAGTGTATATTTGGTTTCCCCACGAGTATAGGAGAATACTTTCGGTCCGAATCCGATAGCGAACTCTCTAACGAGGATCCCTGCCCGTTTCGCGAAAATAAAATGTCCCCATTCATGAATCGTTACGATAACAAAAAAGACGAGCACGGTTAAAAATACGATTTGCACCATTTGCACTGCGTAGAATCCTCCTTTGTGTGCGTGTTCAATCGTCCTAGCACAACCCTAGGCTTCAAGAACGGCCCAATAACAATCGGACAGCGGTTTGTCTATATAGATTATCATTATTCTCCAATCCCGCACAAGAGAATCCATATCTAGTGAATGGCGATTATAAAATGGACAGAGCCTCCGAACGCGTTCGCATATCTGTCTCCTGAATAGCTTCCAAGGACGGATGCGGAATCGCAGTATGTTTCGATATTAAGGTACTCACGATACGTTCAATATCCAAGAAGGAAATTTCACCGCGCAGGAATCTCGCTACAGCCACTTCGTTCGCCGCATTAAACACGGTAGTAGCTGTACCTCCTGTTCTGCCGCATTCATAAGCATAACGAACCATTGGGAATCTCTCTGTATCCATCTCACGGAAATGAAGCTTCGCCACCTCAGCTAAATTAAGCGAAGCCGATGTATTCGGAAGTCTTTCCGGATACGCCAATGCATACTGGATAGGTACGCGCATATCAGGAACCCCCAATTGCGCAATAATGCTTCCATCCAAATATTCGACAAAAGAATGAATAATACTTTCAGGATGGATAAGTACATGAATTTGATCATAAGGCAAATCGAACAGCCAGCGAGCTTCAATCACTTCAAGTCCTTTATTAGCCATTGTTGCTGAATCAATCGTCACCTTCGCGCCCATAGACCAATTCGGATGCTTAAGTGCATCCTCAACGGTAACATTCGCCAGCTCGTCCCTCGTACGATCGCGGAAGCTGCCGCCTGATGCTGTCAATGTAATGGCACGAACTCCGCGCATCGGCTCTCCGTTCAAGCATTGGAAGATAGCGGAGTGCTCACTGTCAACTGGCATCAGCTTGACGCCTTTCGCTTGTGCACGTTCTGTTACCAAATGACCAGCTGTTACCAGCGTTTCTTTGTTCGCAATGGCAATCGTCTTGCCTTCATCGATAGCCGCGAGCGTTGACTTCAGACCGACACTTCCTACAACAGCTGTAACGACCGTATCGGCGTCAGTACCCGCTGCCACTTCGACCAATCCATCTTCTCCATAATACAGTTCAACACCCTGGGGCAGTTGTTCCCGAAGGCGATCTGCTGCAGCCTTATCGTGAACCGATACAATGCTGGGCTTGAACTCTCGTATCTGCTCAAGCAGCAATGTTGTATTGTTCCCAGCTGCTAACGCTTCTACCTTAAACTGCTCAGGATGCTGTCTGACGATGTCGAGTGTCTGTGTCCCGATGGAGCCGGTCGATCCAAGTATGGATATCCGCTTCATGACCTCACCTCTTCATCCTATTCATAGCTATATCTATTACATGATAACATCATCGCTGTTCTCTCGATGACGTTCAATTTACAACGTTAATAATCCGATCAAATGCACAAATGGAAATACGACAAGCCAGCTGTCGCATCGATCCAGAACACCGCCATGCCCAGGCAGCAATGTACCTGAGTCCTTCACACCACGGACTCGCTTATATGCCGATTGAATCAAATCACCGAACTGACCGACAACAGCAGCAGATACCCCAATGCCAAATGCAAGCGGCAAGCTGACAATATCCGGTCGTCCAACAGCAAATAATAGCGCCACAATAATTGATGTCAGTACACCGCCAATTGCTCCTTCAATCGTCTTATTAGGACTAATCGACGGCCAGAGCTTGTGCTTGCCGATCGCACGTCCGATGAAGTAAGCACCAATGTCTGATGACCAAATGGCTGCAAACAGCATAAGCGTCCAGAATAAGCCGTCATCTCCCATTGAAGTACGCGTCAGCATCATATATTTGAAGCCAATGCCAATATAGAATGCTCCCAGCCACAACTGCGATACTGCTTCAATGGACACTTTGTTTTTGGATAATACGGTCACACCCAGCATCAGCAGCAGGCTGATCCATACAATAGCCTCCAATGACAGACTCCATCCAATTGATAAGCTTGTCCACGGAATCACAATCAAGGACATCGTTGCGTAGCCAATCAACGATGCCAGATCGAACGGTGATACATGATGCATTCGAGCAAATTCATAATAGCCTACAAAGGCAAGTGCGAGGAGCAGCAGTTCATATGGCAGACCGCCAATTATGCATAATGCGCCGAACAATAGTCCTGCTATAAGCCCTGTAACGATGCGCTGTTTCATATAGACTGTTCCTCCAACTTATTGTAATCCACCGTATCTTCGCGTTCTGCGCTGATACTCCATAACGGCCTCCATTAGATGTCGCTCAGTGAACTCTGGCCAGTAATCATTGGTGAACCACAATTCGCTGTACGCGATTTGCCAGAGCATGAAGTTACTTAATCTCATTTCTCCGCTTGTACGAATGAGCAGATCAGGATCAGGCAAGCTGCTGGATAAGAGATGATCGTGGATCATGCTCTCATCAATCGAACCAACTTCAATCTCACCTGTTTTCACTTTACGTACAATATCACGAACACCTTCTACGATTTCACGCTGACTACCATAATTCAAAGCAAAATTCAAAATAAGTCCTGTATTGTGCTTCGTCTTTTCAATGGCTTCCTCAAGTGCCAGAATCGTATGTTTAGGCAATCGGTCACGATAGCCCATCATACGCACTTGAACATTTTTCTCAATCAATTCTTCGAGTTCGATCGCCAAAAATTCCTGTGGCAATTTCATGAGAAAATCGACTTCGTCCTTTGGGCGTTTCCAGTTTTCGGTCGAAAAAGCGTACATCGTAAGCACTTTTACGCCCATATCATTCGCTGCGATGGTTACGCGCTTAACGGCTTTCATTCCTGAATGGTGGCCGGCAACGCGCGGCAAGCCCCTTTTTTTAGCCCAGCGACCGTTACCGTCCATAATGATCGCCACATGTTGTGGGATATTATCCGGCATCAGTTCCAGCTGCTTGTGGCCTCCACGCTGCTGTAACCATGTTTGGAATCGCTTAATCATTCGGTCTCCTCCAACCCGGTGATGAAAAAAAGACAATAAACCCCACCGTTCGGAGGGGCATGAAGAACAAAAAGAATAGGTTCTATCGTGTCTAACTTTTATACTTCCATAATTTCTTTTTCTTTAGCAACTAATACTTTATCAACTTCAGCGATGTATTTGTCAGTCGTCTTCTGGATATCTTCTTGATGACGACGGGACTCATCTTCTGAAATGTCCGTTTTCTCAAGCTTCTTGATGTCATCATTCGCATCACGACGAATGTTGCGGACAGCAACTTTCGCTTCTTCACCGAACTTCTTCGTGTGCTTCACGAGCTCTGCACGACGTTCTTCTGTCAACGCTGGAATCGCAAGACGAATCATTGATCCATCGTTAGCTGGAGTCAGTCCAAGATCCGACTTCATAATTGCGCGCTCAATATCAGACAATGAGGATTTGTCCCAAGGCTGGATCATAAGCGTGCGCGGATCTGGCGTGCTGATGTTCGCCAATTGGTTTACCGGCGTCATCGCGCCATAGTATTCTACTTGAACACGATCAAGCAATGCAGGTGTTGCGCGTCCAGCGCGCAATGTTGCCAGTTCCCGTTTTAGAGCGGCAATCGCCTTTTCCATGCGTTCTTCTGCGTTTTTCTTCACTGCTTGTGGCACTATTCTACACTCCCTTTTACAATCGTTCCAATCTTCTCGCCGAGCACGACGCGCTTGATATTGCCAGACTCCGTAATTGCAAATACAATAAGCGGAATGTTATTGTCCATGCACAGCGAGGATGCCGTTGAATCCATTACACCCAAGTTGCGGTTCAATACTTCCATATATGTCAATTGCTCAAACTTCTCAGCTGTCTCATCCTTGAATGGGTCAGCCGAGTATACACCATCGACTTTATTCTTCGCCATCAAGATCACATCAGCTTCGATTTCAGCGGCACGAAGCGCAGCTGTCGTATCCGTCGAGAAGAATGGATTCCCGGTTCCTGCTGCAAAAATAACAACACGTCCCTTTTCCAAATGACGTATTGCACGACGGCGAATATATGGTTCTGCGATTTGTTGCATCGCAATCGAAGTTTGTACACGAGTCGGCACGCCAATTTGTTCGAGGGCATCCTGTAAGGCAAGCGAGTTCATAACCGTTGCAAGCATCCCCATGTAGTCTGCTGTTCCGCGGTCGATTCCTTTTTCACTTCCCGCAATACCGCGCCAAATGTTGCCGCCTCCGCAGACGATTGCGACCTCTACGCCAAGCTCTACAACTTCTTTCACTTGCTCGGCAATGGAGTTGATCATTTCGGATTCGATGCCGTATCCAGCTTGCCCGGACAACGACTCTCCGCTTACTTTAAGTACGATACGTTTATAAACCGGTTGTTTCAATGTATACCCTCCACTTTTCCATAACGGCCGCTAAAAAAGAAGGAACACGATGTGTTCCAACTTTTAAGCGCGTCTGTTGATTACGTAGTAGCCGCGTTCGATGCTCTCTTTTCAAAAAGAAAAGATTACTTCAGGTTCGCTTGAGCCATAACTTCTTCAACAAAATTATCTTCTTTTTTCTCCAAGCCTTCACCAAGCTCGAAGCGAGCGAAGCGACGGATAGAAATGTTTTCACCGATTGTTGCGATTTTTTCTTTCAGCAACGTTTCGATTGTTTTGTCTGGGTCTTTAATGAAGGATTGCTCCATCAAGCAATACTCTTCATAGTATTTACCGATGCGGCCTTCAACCATTTTTTCAACGATTTTTTCAGGCTTGCCTTCGTTCAATGCTTGTGCTTTCAAGATTTCTTTTTCTTTCTCGATTTCCTCTTGAGAAACTTCTTCGCGGCGAACATATTTTGGAGCAGTCGCTGCGATTTGCATAGCTACATCACGAGCGAAATCCTTGAAGTTGTCCGTTTTTGCTACGAAGTCTGTTTCGCAGTTGATTTCAACCAATACGCCGATACGTCCGCCAGCGTGGATGTAAGACTCAACCACACCTTCCGTTGCGATACGGTCGGATTTCTTTGCTGCTGCTGCAAGGCCTTTCTCACGAAGCAATTCAGCTGCTTTCGTCAAATCGCCGTTAGCCTCTTCCAATGCTTTTTTGCAATCCAGCATACCTGCGCCTGTTTTTTCGCGCAATTCTTTTACTGCACTCGCATTTACTGCCATGTCGTATTTCCCTCCATCAATAAATTGGTACCCACGTATATGTACGATTAACGGCACCGAACGTTATACAGCTTAAAAAAAGGGCGGCGAGAGGTGAACCACCTGCCAACCACCCTTTTGTTCATCCAATTAGTATTCCAAAATTACGCTGTTGTTTCTTCGCCTTGATGAGCTTCAACAATTGCATCAGCCATCTTAGCAGTCAACAATTTAACTGCACGGATTGCATCGTCGTTACCAGGGATAACGTAGTCGATTTCGTCCGGATCACAGTTTGTATCAACAATACCTACGATTGGGATACCCAGTTTACGAGCTTCCGCAACAGCGATGCGCTCTTTGCGTGGATCGATAACGAACAACGCGCTAGGCAAACCTTTCATATTTTTGATACCGCCCAAGAACTTCTCGAGACGATCTTTTTCTTTGCGAAGAATGATAACTTCTTTCTTCGGAAGAACTTCGAATGTTCCATCTTCTTCCATCGTTTCGAGTAGCTTCAAGCGATCGATACGTTTTTGGATTGTTTCGAAGTTAGTCAAAGTACCACCCAACCAACGTTGGTTGATGTAGTACATGCCGCAACGCTCAGCTTCTTCCTTAACGGAATCTTGAGCTTGCTTTTTCGTACCTACGAACAAGATTGTTCCATTTTCTTCGCCGACGGATTTTACAAAATTGTAAGCTTCCTCGACCTTTTTCACTGTCTTTTGCAAGTCAATGATGTAAATACCGTTACGTTCTGTGAAGATATATCTGTCCATCTTCGGATTCCAACGACGTGTTTGGTGACCGAAGTGTACCCCAGCTTCCAAAAGCTGTTTCATGGAGATAACTGCCATCTTCACTACACCTCCTAATATGGTTATTTATCCTCCGCCAGTATCCTCTTTCGTTGAGACTTCCCGCAGTCAACCCGACAGAAAGCACCCTCACTGAAATACACTGACGTGTGTTCTTAACACCGTCATTTAATATACCATAACGCCTACCCAGTTGCAACCACTTTATCCACTGTTCGGGTCAAGCTATACTACTTGTTATTCGAACTTGCAGGCTGCTGCGGTACAAGCTTATATCCAGCCTGCTCGGCAGCTCGATGAAGCTCCGTATCCGACATCGGTTCTATCGAACGCTGACCGATAAGACATAGCTGAAGAAGGAGACCCCCTAGCACAATTCCGGCGCCTAACCCGATAAGAAAGCGGCGATCCTTAATCATGTGATCCCTCCTGCTGCCCCAACCGGATAATTAACTGGAGCTCACCAATTGGCATTCCCAGATGGTCTGCAATAGCCTGCTCTGTCCATCCGTTCTGAAAGAGTCTGAAGATCTCCGCGTATCGTGTTTGAATGGGAGCGCTAGACTGTTCTTCATGAAGTTCTTCATGAGAATCAGCTTCATCTGCAGCATGAAGTTCTTCCTTACGAGACGAGGCAGATCTATGTCCGCTCGGAACGGATAACGATGCCATCTGCGAGGGAACCGTCTCTTGTAATTCTGAGTCTTGCGTATTGGCTGTGCGCTGCAGAAGCTCCTGCTCGCGTTCAGACAGTGCGGAGGGATGACCTGCTTCTAATTCCGTATATACAGGTTGTGCAGTTGCCTGTTCTAAGCTGCTCCATTTGCTCTCCCATGCTTGTTCAAGCTTGTCCATTCGCTTGCGCAGCGCCTCATCCCGGTACTCTCCCTCTTGCTTCATCCGCTCAATGACTTTTAAGAGCTTCTCATTTTCTTCTTCAAGTTCTGTCATATAATGCTCAAGTGTCTCTTCCATATTACGTCGTATTTCTGTGGTGTCCATTGTTGCCTGAGTGCGAGGACGAAGCCATCCAATGACAACGATGACACCACCTAACAGCACAATGTAGATCCAAGGTTCCATGTATGCACCTCCTTATGTTGTCACGCTTCCTAAATGCAAGCGCCGCGATCCTCACGTTATGCGGGAACCCGGCGCCACCATTTAACACATGAAATCGATATGCTTTCCTTTGAAAGGATGTTGAGCCGGAACCATGACTTGCTCAGTTTCATCTTGTTTTTGCTCCGAATGGCTGTTATCGCTTCCATCCCGTTCTGCATGGTTCCCACCTTCATGATGTTGATTGCGAATGCGAGCATCCTGTGATGACTCCACCTGTGCATTTCGTTCCCGCGACTTTTCCATCAACCTTTGGGCTTGGTCGTTCAGTATCGCTTGTTCTGTTACAGGACGCTGTTGCTGTTGATGCTGCAATGTCGATGACTCTTGCGTTCGTGGTATCGCGATTTGCATTTCTACAGGCTTCCAATTCATCGAATCACCCCGGTTAGGCTATTGTCCTTCACCTTAACGGTAAGTTGTCATCATGATATCGCCGTCAACGATCCGGAAGGAAATACGCTGAGCCATGTCTTTGATGAAACGAACATTGCGGCCAATAACCAGCTTAGCTCCACCGTATATCGTATGAGACACATCTATGGAAGACACAGCTGTGTCCTCAAGCAACTTCTCAATCTCCAGCATACGCTCTCGCATTTCAGTCTGCTCTCCAACAAGCTGCTTTTTCGTAGAATTCAGCTTAATGCGCATGCCTAGCTTCTCCCCTGTCAACTGCCCAGTAGCGGCAAGCTGATCGAGTATGCGAAGTGCCTTTTCGGTTTTTTCTACGTTTTCAATATTATATTTAAGCTTAGTCCGTAAATCCGTCAATTCATTGCGCAAATCTGGCAGCACCCCTACTTCAATTACGGTGGCCGTGGACATCGTATTGCCAATTGTACGTGCAATCACTCGCTCACCTGCTTGTACAATCCCGCCCACAATAAGTCCCTTGGTGCCTTGGCATACAACCCGCTTGCCTGCTCGAATATTGGAGTGCATAATACTCTGCGATACATTGACCTCAGTGCCCGCAACGACGGTGGCCTCCTGAATGAACGAACATTTCACATGGGTTCCGGCCTTGACCATCCCTTTATTGCCGGCAATAATGCCTCCGCTTACCTCAATGCAGCCTTCCGCAGTAAGCGTTGCACCTTCCACGCCGCCATATACGCGAATATCTCCCGAAGCTTTCACAGTAAAGCCTGTCAGCACATTGCCGCGAATGACAATCGTACCGACAAAATCAATATTACCAGTGCGATAGTCCACATCTCCGTTTACTTCATACACAGGGAACACACTAATTCGTTCCGGCTCAATACGGGATATGAGTCCGTCAATCGCCGAATAAAGCGCATTTTCCGCCTCATCTAGAACAACATTCTTCCCTTGCTTGAATCGTGCCTCACGCCCAGTGATGGCCTTCATCTCCTCACCAAGAACGGACATGCCGGGTATCCCTTCTTGGCTCGGAATTCGCTTGGCTATCATTTGACCCTTCTTCACATTGTCCAACTGCTTCACTTCACGGAAATTAACCGTTCCGTCTTCCCGTTCAGCCGGCTTGGACTCCTTCCCGTTCTGCGGAAGCAGAAGCTCTATTCGACCATCTACACCGTGTACGGGTGCTTTTCCATGAGCGACCATCGTCGCACCTCGAGCAAAATTGTTCGGATTCGCAGCGATATCCTTCAATACCTGAGACTGTACTCCATATCGAATGCCGTAGGAACGCAGCAATTCGTCCAGCTCTTCAATCGTGCACGTGAGCCCTTCAACAGCCTTCTTAAAATGGAGATGCGCCTGCAATTTATCTTCAGATACGGTTACTTCCAAATACTCTTCCAATGCCAATGTCATACTCACGAAAAACCCCCCTTTCTTTTTCTCTTTATTCAGCGTAGTTTCTTCTCAACTATTCCGTATCCCATCAATTTTCCATCAGCATTGGCTTCTGCTTCTCCAATACGGTTCGAAGTCTCAGTATCGCCTTAGAGTGCAGCTGCGAAATTCGAGATGGTGATAGTGACATCACTTCCGCTATCTCACTTAGTGACAAATCCTCATAATAGAACAAGGAGATCACTGTTCTCTCTTTATCGGTTAATTTATCAATTCCCTGAACAAGTGCTTCCTTTAAATAGTACTCATTTACCTTATACTCCGGATTCTTCGCCGTCTCATCGATAAGAAGCGATATTCGCGTCTCAGAGTCGTCCTCACGAATCGGATCTTCCAATGAACAAATCGACATGATCGATACGTCTTGAAGCATCCCTTGGAAGTCCTTCTCACTGACTTGCAAATAGGAGCTCATCTCTTCATCCGTAACTGTACGCAAGTATTGCTGCTCCAATTGCTGATAAGCCTCTTCAATTTTCTTCGCCTTCTCTCTTACCGAGCGAGGTACCCAATCTCCAGAACGCAGTCCGTCTAGGATGGCTCCACGAACCCGCCATGAGGCATAGGTTTCAAATTGCAGCCCTCTGTGGTAATCGAATTTCTCAACAGCATCTATCAGGCCAATCACACCATGGCTTGCCAGATCGTCCTTACTTACATTGCGAGGCAGACCTGCAGCAAGTCGATTCGATACGAAGTCGACGATCGATAGATGATTTTCTATCAATTGCCGCTTCGCATCCTGATCACCATGATCCTTCCAGCGTTCCCACAGTCCCTCTTGCGAGCCAGGTTGTAATTTCTGTACGCTCACCGACAGTCAACCTCCTTACTTTTGTACGAAGTGACGAACAGCCTGTGCCAATTCCTCCGCATCTGGTTGCGCTTTGGTCACGAGCTTGGGTGGTTGCAGCGGTTGGAACGAGCCGCCTTCATCTTCTACCGGATTTGACTTCGAATCTGCACCGTTCGGCCGCAGTAAATCTCGAAGAACATCCTCTTCATCCGGAGTTGTCATGTCCAACATCGTCCCTGCGTTTGGATTCTTAGATGCGCCGGCCTCAGGCTGCTTGCCTTCATCGTCAGATAGCAGCACGCCCAAGGCAAATCTGACCCCATATGCGAGTCCGAACCATATTACAAACGCAATAATTGCTCGGAGCAGACTCGTCGTCCATACATTATTGCTCCATGACACCATTAAGGCAAAGATAGATCCAACAGCACCGAATATGTAATTCCAACGTATTGTTCCTCTCATGCTATATATCCTTTTCACCCATCTGCACGCTGCGAATGTGAAGTCTCCCGTCATCACAGAACAGTTCTATCGTTCTCCCATAATTGGCGCCTGTGTCTTCGGCATGAAGCGGGATACTGTATTGCTCCAACATCGATTTGCAGGAATCTACATTCCGTGGTCCGATACGCATCATATCGTTATTCGAAGCAAAAGCAAACATCTGGGCGCCTCCAGCCATCTTCGCATGAACCCGGGACAGAGAAGCACCCGCTTCTGTCATACGGCGTATCAATTCTGGAATGGCAGTATCCGCATACTTGGCGATGTTGCGATTCCCCTCTCTAGCAATATCCGAAGACGGCAGCATAACATGCGCCATTCCGGCAATTTTGGCAACCGGGTCATATAACGTCAATCCAACGCACGATCCGAGACCGGTCGTTCGTAAGGAACCGAAACGGCATACCTGCAAATCAGCCATTCCGACTTTTACAACCGTCGACTCTTCTATCATTCGAATGGCACTCCCAATGCAGCAAATATTTTGTCAAAAGAGTCCGGGTCAGGTATTAAGAAAAAGGTTCCTTGCACTTCATCGCAGTCTTGCAAAAACTTCGTATCGATTAGCAACGCGCTGTCTCCCATTTCCCCGTATTGCAGTATTCCGTAGTTGAGCACTGCGCCCGCCATATCGATAGCAAGCTGAGGAACCGTTGGCGACATCGCCATATGAGTGAAATCTGCCAAGGAAGACAAGTAAGAACCTGCTAAAATGTTGCCGATCTCCGACAAGGCGGACAATTCCATGTCATTGAAACATTGACTCGTATCTGAAGGCAATGCTTCCAAGTGCGACAAAAGACGCTTAGCGGCATCCGTATCGAACATAAAGAACAAATGACTTGGCGCATCTCCTTCGACACGAAAATATATTGCAATCACAACATGTTCTGCGCCACCAACCTCGTCCGCAATTTCCTCGAACGGCAGAAGCCGCACCTTCGGTACAGCCATGTCAATCGGTCGGTTGAGCAGCCGGGATAGTGCCGTTGCGGCGTTGCCAGCACCAATATTCCCGACTTCCTTCAGAACATCCAGCTTGAACTCTCCGAGTCGTTCGAATAAGTGCACGCTGTTATGCCTCAAGCTGTTCTAATCGAATAATTTCACTCTTATTCAGCACTTCGGCCAAATGGAGCATAATAAGTAAACGGTCATCCCCAATCTTAGCTACGCCGCGCAAGTATTTGGCTTGAATGCCGCCCACAACCTCTGGGGCCGGTTCGATATCTTCGTCCATAATATCAATAACATCATTGGCACTATCCACGATAAAGCCAACTTCCAAATCTTCATAAGCTACGATAATAATACGAGATTGTTCCGTCACTTCCGCAGACGGCAATCCGAATCGACCACGAAGCTCGATGACCGGAACAACAACCCCGCGCAAGTTAATAACACCTTTAATGAAGTCGTATGTTTTCGGAACCCGTGTGATAGGGAGCATACGCTCTATCGTTTTTACCTTTTCAACTTCGATTCCGTATTCTTCTTCCCCTAACGTAAAGACAACGACCTTTAACTCTTCTGCCATGTCACGTCCTCCTTCATTTGAATATGACTATTTTGCAATCATAAATAGACATTGAGGATTACTTCAGCAACGCATTCGGATCAATGATCAATGCAACTTGTCCATCACCGAGAATCGTTGCTCCTGAGAAGCCTGGCGCATTTTTTAAATAGCTTCCTAATGGCTTCAGAACAATTTCGCTTTGACCGATAAAGTCATCGATAGCCAATGCCGCTATACGGTCACCTTTGCGTACGATGATGATCTCAACCTCTTCTTCCTCCATGTCCGAATAATTCGGGCAATCGAAAAGTGTGCTGAGTGATAGAAGAGGGATTACACTGTCTCGGTAATCAACCATCCGGATACCACCATGAACCCGGCGTATTTTTTCTTTCTTGACCATGCTTGTCTCCACAATAGAGCTAAGCGGAATCGCATACTTCTCACTTCCCAAACGGAAGAGCATTGCCGATAATATGGACAATGTAAGCGGGAGCTGCACGATAAACTTCGTTCCTTGTCCCAGCTTAGACTCAACAATGACGTGTCCACCTAAAGATGTAATCTTGGATCTTACTACATCCAGTCCAACACCCCTGCCAGATATATCCGAGACCTTCTCTGCCGTACTGAATCCAGATGCGAATAGCAGCATGTATACCTGCTCATCACTCATTTGAGCTGCTCTCTCCGCAGTGACAACACCATTCTTGATGGCTTTCTTCAATACCATCGCACGGTCGATTCCGTGACCATCTTCTTCAATTTCGATGAAGACATGATTGCCGCTGTGGAAAGCCCGCAAATGAACAGTCCCTGTTTCTGGCTTGCCGGCTGCGATACGATCCTCAATAGATTCAATACCGTGGTCAACTGCATTGCGCAGCAAGTGAACAAGTGGATCTCCGATCTCATCAATTACAGTGCGGTCAAGCTCTGTCTCAGCACCGGTTATAATAAAGTCTATCTTCTTATCAAGTGATTTGGCTAAGTCACGCATCATCCGCGGGAATCTGCTGAATACCGTATCAACAGGAACCATGCGCAGCTTAAGCACAATATTTTGCAAATCAGAGCTTACTCGTGACAAATGCTCCACGGTATCTGTCAAATCATGATGCTTGAGATCACCTGACAATTGCTCGAGCCGTACGCGATCAATGAGCATTTCGCTTAGTAGATTCATCAGTACATCGAGCCGTTCAATATCTACGCGAATCGTCCGGTTTGCAACTGCTTTTCCAGTTGCTGGCGTGCTGCTTGGTTTGCGTGCAGGCGCAGACGAAGCTTCGGATGCCGCTGGCTGCTCTGTCTTCACTTCTGGCTTGGCTGGCGCTGCAGTTGCTGCTGCTTCTTGTCTGCCTGCTTGTACTTCTTCGATTTGACTATTCCAATTGCGGATGTCTTCAAGCGTGAATGGCTGTACTTGTACGCTGTCCAGCTCTGAGACTTGTCCGATCTCTTGCTGCAATCGCTCGGCATCTTCACCGCTGACAAAGAATACGGTAAAGCCATTGTCGAACTTATCCTGCTCTATGTCCTGTGCAGGAGGATTCGACTTCACTACTTCACCGTACTGCCCAAGCACCTGAAATACCATATAGGCTCTAGCTGCCTTTAGTACGCAATCTTCACGCAATTGGATGTGGATGTAGTACACATGCATGCCTGCTTCCACCGATTGTTCCAAGATACTTCTCTGGAATTCATCAAGCCGCTCATTTTGCTCTTCAGCATCATCTGCGGAGCTTCCGTCTGCGGAAGAAGCTTCCTTCTTGTAATCGCCTTTGACAATCGATTGGAGAGCTGCAACAATTGCCGTCACATCTGCCTTGCCTTCTCCACCGTTAGTAATATCGGAGACCATAGCTTCCAAAGCATCCAAGCTTCGGAATAACGTATCAAAAATAAAGGAGTCCATCGCGAGCTGTTGGTTTCTTACAAGATCCAATACATTTTCCATCTGGTGTGTTAATGAGGCCAAATCCTCAAACCCCATTGTCGCCGACATCCCTTTTAAGGTGTGGGCCGACCTGAAAATGACTTGCACGATCCCAACATCGTCTGGCTGGTTCTCCAACTCTAGCATGTGCTCGTTCAACGCTTGCAAATGGTCGTTCGCTTCGTCAATAAACATGGACAAATATTGATTCAAATCCATGCTCGAACACCTCCTTTAACGATTTGCACAACAGTATCTGATCATTTCATTGCATGTGTAATGGACTTTGCCATCTGATGTAGTGGAATGACTTGCGATACGCATCCCAACTCGATTGCCGCGCGCGGCATGCCGAAGACGACGCAGCTTTCTTCACTTTCGACAAAGGTTGAAGTTACGCCCTCGTCGGCCAACCGTTTCATCATTTTCGCACCGTCACTACCCATTCCCGTCAACAGCACGATATGCCGTTTCAGTCCCTTCAACGGCAGTAGTGATTCGAACAGGGAATCTACTGATGGACGATGTCCGTTGCGGGGCTCACCTTTGGATAAAGCAATCGAATAATTCCCCTCTGCATTGCGCACGACCATCATATGCATGCCACCTGGTGCAATGTAAGCTACCCCAGTCTGCAGCACATCGCCATGCTGCGCTTCCCTTACTTCAATATCACTGTAATTGTTCAAACGTTCAGCTAATGATTTTGTGAAATTAGGCGGCATATGCTGAACCACCAATATCGGTGCGGGAATATGTTTAGGTAATGCTGACAACAGCTCTTTCAATGCACGCGGACCGCCCGTCGATGTCCCAATGGCAACAATTTGCTCAAATCTCGTTGAGTTGGCTGCATTCGCTGTTCCAACGAATTCTGAGGCACTCAGATGCGTGACATCTAGGCGCTCTTCGTGAATAGGATGCAATTCCTCGTTCGCATTCGGAGCAACTGGCTTCCCGGCACGAGTACGGCCAATAATCGGCGTATCCTCCATGCTGCGCTGTGTCTGCATTTCCTTCGCTGCCAATTTTGCAGCCGCTCTAGAAGTAATCGGGCTCTTCGCTCTCTGCTTATTTCCATCATCTGTACGAGACTTTAAACCGGATTGATGCGGAGGCCTTAGGACGAGCTCTTCTGTCGATAAAGCAGCTGCGTACTCCCGCTTTAGCCGCTCCCCTTGTTCCCGCAGTCGTTCCAGCTGACGCTTTCTTTCTTGAGAAGCAATTGCAGTATGCAGCTTCTCCCGCAGCATTTCTCCAACCTTATGTATATCTTTCGTCCCACCCGCAGGGCTTGGTTTACATACGAAGTCAAAAGCTCCATATTCAAGTGCGGATAATGTCTCCGAGCGCCCTTCTTCTGTTAAACTTGACAGCATAATGACCGGGGTAGGGCAATCTGTCATTATGCTCTGAAGTGCTACGAGGCCATTCTGAATCGGCATCTCAACATCCAGCGTCACTGCATCTGGCTTCAGTTCCATCACTTTGTGTACAGCATCTACACCATTAGAGGCAGTACCGATAATCTCAAAGGAATGATCCTGGATAATTAAATCAGATATAATCGTTCGCATGAAGGCCGAGTCGTCCACGACAAGCACTTTCTTGGTTGTCAATTTCTCATCACGCTCCCTAAGCAGCCATTTGTGAATGCTGCGTCCTCCATTTCTTCATGCCTTACATTTAGGAGGACCATCTGCCCAGCCATTTCCGCAAAAATTGCTTAACCCCTCCAGCTTGTCCAGTCTGCCCGATTCCGTGAATGTAAGCATTGGCTAGTTCACGAAGCTGCTTGGCAACTATACATTGTGGATACAAAATAGCGAATGGAATTTGCCTCTTTACGGCCTGCATCACATGGGGATCATCATATAAAATCCCTAGCGTCGGAATCGGACGATTCAAGAATCGCTCCGCTACCGTTGATAATCGCTCAGCCGTCTGGCTTCCCTCTTTCCAATCTGAAGCTCGGTTGATGACAAGACGGAACGAATGATCAGGTCTCGCAGCGGAAACGACCTTAATCAGTGCATAGGCATCCGCAATGGATGTTGGCTCAGGTGTGGTTACAACAAGCGTCTCATCCGCTGCTGAGAGAAATTGCATCGTCTCCTTACTCAGCCCCGCTCCCGTATCAAACAAGATGACATCATACTGTGATGACCATTTCTCCATTTCTTGGATGAAGTGTTCAATATGAACGGAAGGCATATCCAATAATTCTTGGAATCCGGAGCCTCCTGGAATGTAGTGCATTCCTCGAGGACCTACCTGAATAATATCCTGCAGGGAGTGCCCGTCTCGCAAGACGTGCATGAGGCTAACACCTGATGTCGCACCGAGCAGAACATCAATGTTCCCCATGCCGATATCCGCATCGAATACAAGTGTTCGATACCCCGCATCTTGTAGGGAGAGCGCGAAGTTCAACGTAAAATTGGATTTTCCCACGCCGCCCTTACCGCTCGTAACGGCAATAATACGTGCAGTTCGAACTTCAGAGCTTCCCTGCGCCATCCGAGATGACACCGTGGAACCAACTCTTTCATGACGGGATTCTACCAACTGTCTTAGTCCTTCTGCTTGATCGTAGCTCATTTCGTCATGCACCTACTATTCGTCTTACCGCTTCATCCACCTGGAACGGCTCGATATCGTCCGGGACATTCTGTCCTGTAGTTATATAACTGAACGGAATCGTCGTTCGATCTGCAAGTTCAAGCACTGAACCGAATGTATCTGTCTCATCCGCCTTCGTGAATATGATCCGATCGATGCGCTGTCTTGAGAATCGCTCCAGTATAGCGATCATATCTTCCGTCTTGGAAGTTAAGCTCAAGACGAGGAATGTCTCACTGTCTGGGAACGGCTTAAGCATCGTATTCAACTCATTCACATACATATCGTTGCGGAAATTGCGCCCTGCTGTATCCATAATGATCAGATCACAGCCTTGAAGCGCCCGCAATGCCCGTTCCGTGTCATTGGGCGAGGTCACAACCTCCATCGGAACGTTCAATATCGATGCATATGTTCTGAGTTGTTCAACAGCTGCAATTCGATAGGTGTCAGAAGCAATTAGACCTACCTTGCGTTGATGATGGAACATTTGATCTGCAGCCAGCTTCGCAATCGTCGTCGTCTTACCTACACCAGTCGGCCCAACGACATACAAAATGCGGGTAGCAGGTGTCAATCCATGGACAACATGCGACTGAAGCTTCTCTTCTACGATATCTTTCACATAGCCCCTCAGCACATCAGAATCAGGCTCTTCCTCACGGTTCAACTTGCATTGCTCCCAAGCCTGCTGCACGTATCCATATGCAGCCTCTTGCGACAGTCCTTGAAGCCTGAGATGACGCTCTACCTCCTGTGCACTCTCTGACCATGAATCATAGTTGACGCGCTCCATTACTTTACGCATCATCCGTTTCATTTCAGCCAATTCTTTCTGTAAATGCGGGTCAGTCGGATCTTGTTCAATCGATGTCATCGGCATAACGGCCCGTTCAGACCGTGCAAATGGAAGCTGCGTCCAAGGCACAGCAGTACTCTCTTCTTCTAAATCAGCCGACATCGTCTGCATGGAATTTGGAGGCTGAACCGCCCTATTAGAGCTCATTGACTGCGGTTGGGCGGTTCCACGTTCCACATTTTTTGCAGACTGACCATTGCTGCCGCCTCCCCCATACATGGAGCGAGCAACCGATGAAGGAACATACGATTGCATCGTCCCATTGAAAGGAGGAGTATTGGGTTCTGTGGAAGACTTGGCTGTAGGCTTAGCTTGTTCGTCGACCGCCGCCACTACTTCAATAGCTCGCTTACGGAACATGCCAAGAATACCGCCTGTCTTAACTTCTTTGGTACTGACAATGACCGCATCTTTTCCAAGTTCTTGCCTGATTTGACTCATGGCCTCCGGCATCGTTTCGACGAGGTATTTTTTCACCCTCATACATTCACCACTCCGACGCTTTGAATTTCAACATTTGGTTCAAGCTCATTGTAGGACAGAACCGGAACATCCTGCATCGCACGCTCCATAAGCTGCCGCAAGTACATACGAATGTTCGGAGATGCCAGCATGATCGGCGAATGTCCGGTCTGTAGCAGCTTCTGAATCTGTTCACTCATGCGCTGATATACCTGCTGTGTCGTATTCGGATCTAGAACAAGGTAAGAACCATGCTCGTTCTGCTGCACATTGTCCGAAATTTTCTTTTCCAAGCTTGGTCCAATTGTGATCACACGCAGCGTCTCGCCTGGAGTTGAATATTGCTGTGTAATCTGGCGAGCAAGCGCTTGACGCACATATTCCGTTAATACATCCGGATCCTTCGTATATGTACCGTAATCTGCCAGTGTTTCGAATATGGTTACCAGATCGCGAATCGAGATCTTCTCTCGCAGAAGCTTCGCCAGAACTTTCTGAACATCCCCGATCGTCAATACATTTGGAATCAGTTCATCCACAAGAGCAGAATATTGTTCCTTAACCGTTTCAACAAGCGATTTCGTCTCCTGACGTCCAATAAGCTCGTGTGCATGCTTTTTAACGATTTCAGTCAGATGCGTAGCCACAACAGAAGGCGGATCTACTACCGTATATCCTGCCAATTCGGCACGCTCCTTCATCGCATCATCCACCCATAATGCTGGTAGTCCGAATGCCGGCTCTACCGTTTCAATTCCTGATACCGATTCATCATCATAACCGGGATTCATCGCCAGATAATGATTGAGTAGAAGCTCCCCTCGGGCTACCGCATTGCCCTTAATCTTGATGACATATTCATTCGGCTTCAATTGGATATTGTCTCGAATGCGGATGACAGGAACGACCAAGCCGAGCTCTAACGCGCATTGGCGTCGAATCATAATAATACGGTCGAGCAAATCCCCGCCTTGCTGTGTATCCGCAAGCGGAATGAGTCCATAACCGAACTCAAATTCAATCGGATCAACCTGCAGCAAATTGATTACACTCTCTGGACTGCGCACTTCTTCAATCTGCAGTTCTTCCTCAAGCTGCTCTTCTTCGATTTGCCGCTCATCGATGTTCTTCTGCATCCGATATCCGGCAATCCCAAGAATGACAGCAAATGGAATCGTAGATCCAATTCCAATTGGCGTAAGTAATCCAAGTAACGCGATCGTGCCTGATACGATATAGAGCAGCTTCGGATAAGCAAACATCTGCGCTCGCAAATCTTCTGCCAAGTTTCCATCAGATGCCGCCCTTGTTACGATAAGACCTGCTGCGGTCGAAATAAGAAGCGCTGGAATCTGGCTGACAAGTCCATCACCAATCGACAATATCGAATAAGTAGATGCTGCATCGCCAAATGATTTTCCATGCATCGCCATTCCGATAATGAAGCCACCGATCAAGTTAATAAGCAGGATGATGATACTTGCAATCGCATCCCCTTTTACGAATTTACTGGCACCGTCCATGGCGCCATAGAAATCCGCTTCTCGGCTAATCTTATCGCGGCGATCACGGGCCTGCTGTTCGTTGATAAGTCCTGCATTCAAGTCTGCGTCAATTGCCATTTGCTTACCCGGCATCGCATCGAGCGTAAAGCGTGCTGATACTTCAGCGACCCGCTCAGAGCCTTTCGTAATAACAATAAACTGTACAATGACAAGAATGAGGAAGACGACAAGACCAACCGCAATATTTCCCTGGGTTATCCACTCACCGAATGTGGCAACAACGTCACCAGCTTCGCCATTCGTAAGGATTTGCTTCGTAGTGGATATGTTCAATGCGAGTCGGAACAATGTCGTAATGAGCAGCATAGCCGGGAAAATCGAGAAGTTCAACGCTTCCCTCGTATTCATGGCAATGAGCAAAATCATGAGCGCGATCGATATATTGATTACGAGTAAAATGTCAAGCAACCAGGTCGGTATAGGTAAAACCATCATGAGTACGATACCGATAATACCGACCAAGACGAATAAATCTCTCGTTTTCACGGAATGCACCCTCCATCCTTGATCAAGATTAATCAATTGCCTTTGCCTTTTACTTTGTATACGTATGCCAGTACCTCAGCCACGGCTTGGAACAAATCGGCCGGAACGGTATCGCCAATATCGGCCCTCTGATACAAAGCACGGGCGAGCGGCTTGTTTTCCATCGTTATGACGCCGTGTTCCTTGGCAATCTGTTTAATACGGAGCGCGACGTAATCCTGTCCCTTGGCTACAATCTCCGGTGCTTCCATCGCACCACCATCATATTTCAGTGCAATTGCGAAGTGCGTCGGGTTCGTAATGACGACGTCTGCTTTCGGAACCTCCTGCATCATGCGCATGAGTGCCATACGCCGCTGTCGTTCACGAATTTTACCCTTAATAAGAGGGTCACCTTCGGTCTTCTTGAATTCGTCCTTAATGTCCTGTTTTGACATCCGTAAACTTTTCTCGTATTCATATCGTTGATACATGTAATCCAGAGCGGCAAGCACACATAACGCCACTCCAATCTTCATGCCAAGCATAAGTGTCAAATGCCCTGTAAATGACATGATGTCATTCAAAGGAACATGGGACAGCATGACGATCGTATCTCGCTCCCCCCACAATGAGGTGTAGACGATTACACCGATCGTCGTGAGCTTCATAATCGATTTCAGAAATTCAACTACAGAACGCATGGAAAAAATATTTTTGAAACCTTTTACCGGATCAATCTTCTCCAGCTTCATCTTCAGCGGCTCACCAGTAAATAAGAAGCCCACCTGCATGTAGTTGACGACGAGCGCAATAACGATTGCTGAAATAAACAACGGTGCCAGTATAACCATCAGTTTAAGAAATATGGAACTGAAGTAGTCCAGCACATTGTTCGCCGTCACATCCATTGTAAGCCGATTCTGCAGCACATCTTGGAACAGCTCGACGATCCGATCCTTCATAAAACCGCCGAGCACGAACAAGCAAGAGAACCCAGCCAAGAGAATGAACGCTCCTGAGAGATCCATACTTTTGGCAACTTGCCCTTTCTTGCGGGTTTCTTGCCTCTTTTTCGGCGTTGCTTTCTCTGTCTTCTCTTGCGAGAACAGCTGCAAATCAAGAGGATAACGCAGTACATATGCGTGGCGATTCGACTCATCTCTGTGTACATCGTGAAGCTGCTTCATCATCTCGCCCCCTGCATCATGCGTAGCAGCTGATCGAGCGCTTCGAACAGCGTAGAGAACAATTGCTGCAGTACGTAAACAAGACCTGGTACGACTAGCAGCAGCATAAGAAGACCAACAATTAGCTTAAGCGGAATCCCAACGACGAAAATATTGAATTGCGGCGCCGTTCGCGCTAGAAATCCAAGTGCTACGTCCGTTAAAAATAGAGCGACGATAAGCGGTGCAGACACTTGGAAAGCAATGGTGAATGCTTCAGTGAATGACTTAACAATGAAATCTGTAATATTCCCATTTGCGATTTGAGCAAAAAAAGCATTCTCATCTAGCGGCAGCCACTTAAAACTTTGCATAATTCCGTCGATAAAGTAATGGTGGCCATTCATTCCAAGAAACAATAGAACAACAAATATGTATTTAAAGTTGCCCATCACAGGCGAACTTGCCCCGGTCAACGGGTCAATGACATTGGCCATGCCGAACCCAATCTGCATATCGATGAACGAACCTGCTGTCTGCACGATAGAGAAGAACAGCTGTGCTAAATATCCGATGAGCAGGCCTATCATTATTTCCCGGACAATATAAATGATATAAGTTCCATCTGTCGGTACACTCTTACCAAGCCCAAACAATAAATAAGCGATTAAGCTGACAAAGAATGCAAGTCCGATCTTGAACCTAATCGGCACGCCTCGGGAAGAAAAGACAGGAACAGCGACAAAGAACGCCGTGATTCGACACATCGAGAGCAAAAAAACAGGGAAAGCTTGTACGAGCATTTCCATGGCTTCACTGCCTAACCGATATAATGATGCAAATTATTTAAAATATTGTGCGTAAAATCCACGAGTGTCGTTAAAATCCAGGGTCCGAACAACAGTACAACGATCATAACTGCCACAATTTTCGGTACGAACGCAAGCGTCTGCTCCTGAATTTGTGTCGTCGCTTGAAAAACGCTTATTAACAATCCGACGACCAAGGCAACTACCAACATCGGTGCGCTCACTTTAAGAACAGTGAACACAGCCTGTCCTGCCAGACCCATAATAAATTCTGCACTCATGTTCATTCCTCCCGTTCGCCATGTCTGACTCGCGTCATGTATTGAAGCTCATGAGCAGCGATTTCACTACAAGATACCAGCCATCTACGAGCACGAACAATAAAATCTTGAACGGCAGCGATATCATAACCGGAGGCAGCATCATCATCCCCATGGCCATAAGCGTACTGGCCACAACCATATCAATGACCAAGAATGGAATAAAGATCATAAATCCCATTTGGAACGCCGTCTTCAACTCACTGATCGCGAAAGCAGGCACGAGTACGGTTAACGGAATATCTTCGTATGTTTTCGGTTTATCCGTTTTGGTGTATTTCATAAATAAGAGCAAATCTTTCTCACGTGTATGTGAGAACATAAACTTCTTCATCGGAACAGATGCCTTCTCGAGCGCTTGGGTCTGGTTCAACTCACCCTTTAAATACGGCTGTAGGGCTGATTGATTCACTTCGCCAATTGTCGGGGACATAACAAACAAAGTTAGAAAGAGCGCCAGACCAATCAACACCTGATTGGGCGGCATCTGCTGCGTCCCTAGGGACGTCCGCACGAACCCAAGGACAACCACAATTCGTGTGAAGGAGGTCATCAGCACCAGAATTGCTGGAGCTATGCTCAATATCGTAATAAGCAGCAAAATCGAAATTGATGATGCTCCCGGTTGTCCTCCGCCCCCGACCTTAATGTCGATGTCCGGAATAATGGGAGATGCCATAGCCCAATGAGCTGACATGCTGGATACAAACAGTGCGACGGTTACAGATAGTAACAATTTTTTGTTCATGAATCCATCTACCGATCTTCTTTATTATCTTCCTTCAATAACTGCTCCACTTGCTCGCTGCGCTTTGGCATGCGCTCAAGCTTCTCATGAAACATTTCATGGAATGAGACTGACTCCGTCTCTTCTGGCTTCGTGTTACTGTCAATAGTTCGTCCATTGCGTCCAACTCGCAGACGTTGTTTCCACTCCGACCAGGATGTTGGCCATGCCGCTGTCGGCTGCTCGCGTTCAAGCGCCGCGGTAAAGCGTGCCGCTTGGGCCGGATCGGATATTTTATCGATAAGCGTAATATCTTCCCCAATGCCCAATACATAGACGACATCGCCAACTTCTACGATTTGCATCGACTTGTTTGGTCCGAGGCCGGTGCCGCCCAACGTTCGGATACTTTGGTTCATTTGCCACATTCGGTTTTTGCGGCTTAACAGCTTGATGAACAGCACGATAAGTACGATGATGACGGCAAGTGACAACAACACGGTCAATAAGCTCGATAAATATCCATCGACACCAGATGATTGCATCAGTTGACCGCTGTCAGTTTTCATACAATTAACCTAATGTCTTCTTGATTGCTTCGATTACGCGATCCGCTTGGAACGGCTTCACGATGAAGTCCTTCGCTCCTGCTTGAATCGCATCAATAACCATTGCCTGCTGTCCCATCGCGGAACACATAATGACTTTGGCATTCGGATCGGATTTGCGAATTTCTTTAAGCGCTGTAATTCCATCCATTTCCGGCATTGTAATATCCATTGTAATCAGGTCTGGTTTATGTTCTTTGTACTTTTCGATCGCCTGTGCACCGTCCGATGCTTCCGCGACAACATCATAACCATTTTTAGTTAAAATGTCGCGAATCATCATTCGCATAAACGCTGCGTCATCTACGATCAAAATACGGTTTGCCATCGTTGAGAATCCTCCCCAAATCTTATTGTAGTTTTTGAATTCGATCCCACTGATTGATAATATCTGTGACACGCACGCCGAAGTTCTCGTCGATTACAACAACCTCGCCCTTCGCGATAAGCTTGTTGTTGACAAGAATATCGACAGGCTCGCCTGCCAGCTTGTCCAGCTCGATAATGGAGCCCTGGGAAAGCTCCAAGATGTCCTTGATCTGTTTGTGTGTCCTACCTAATTCTACTGTGACTTTGAGTGGGATGTCCAACAATAAATTTAGATTAGATTCATCCGTTTGTTGGTATGGAGCCGATTGGAAACTTGCGAATTGCACAGGCTGCACGTTCACATTCCGATTCGGTGCAGTCCCAAATGCTGCAGCATGATCTCCACGTATATCCATACCAGGTGTATGCATTGGAGCTGTTGTATAAGGTTGCTGCATAGCATGCCCTCCTCCCATTGGATCATGATAGCCCTGCATCGGCGGCATATGGGATTCCATTGCCGGTTGAACTGGTGCTGTCATAGACGGTTCATAAGCTGATTTGGCTTCAGGCTGCATTTCTGCAACCGGAGTTTCTGCAGCAGCCGCAGGTTCATCTGAAGCTGAGCCAAGCAGCAGTGAGACCATATTCCGCGCAAACGGAACTGTTAATATTTGCATGATCGTTGAATCGATCAGATCACTAATCGTCAATCGGAACGATACCTTAACGAGTACATTATCTTCAGGCAATGTATCTACGCCTGTTCCATTAGACATATCCAAGATGCCAATTCCAGGAGGAGAGATATTCACTAAGCGATTGAAGATGGTAGACATCGAAGTCGCTGAAGATCCCATCATTTGGTTCATAGCTTCTTGAACAGCACTAATATGAATTTCAGTCAAATCATGACTCGTGTTCGTGCCATCTCCGCCAAGCATCAAGTCTGCAATTACCTGAGCATCCGATGTTTTGATAACGAGTGAGTTTACACCCTCAAAGCCTTCTACATAGCGAACGTGTACGGCCACGTGCGGCTTTGGAAACTCATTCTCCAAGTTCTCACGCTGAAGCAGCGAAATGCGAGGCGTTGTAATCTCTACTTTCTTGCCAAGCAACGTGGACAATGCTGTTGCTGCACTGCCGAATGTGATGTTGCCAATTTCACCCAATGCATCAATTTGAATCGGGTCCAAAAACTTTTCAATGGAAGGAGTACCGGCTTCTTCGGCAGACGGTTCATCTGATGATCTCTTCAACAACGCGTCAATTTCCTCCTGTGACAAGTAGTCCTTACTCGTCATGCTCTTCCACTCCTTCATCTACAACGTGATCGATTTGTACTGAGACTCGATCCTTATACACACCAGGTGTTCCTATATATTTCTCGCGTTCGCCGACCCGAATTGACAATCCACTGTCAACCGGCTTATTCAACGCGATCACATCGCCAACCGCGAGCTGCATTAGCTCATGCACCGTAATATTGGATGTCCCCAGTTCCACCGATATCGGCAGCTTCGCCTTTGTTACGCGCTGGCGTAATTTTTCAACTTCAATCGGCTCTCTTGTCTTCTTCTCTGATACGAACCAATGGTGCACAGAGAGCTTCGGCATGATCGGCTCAATGACGACATGCGGGATACACAAGTTGATCATCCCCGTCGTATCCCCGATTTTCGTGCTCAAGGAGATGAGCGCTATCGTTTCATTCGGCGATACGATCTGCATGAACTGTGGATTCGTCTCCAATGCTTCAAGTCTTGGTTCAATATCAAGGACATTTTTCCAAGCTTCTTGCAAACTGTCGAACGCACGGCTGAATATTCGCTCCATAACCGTCGTCTCAATCTCTGTTAACGCATTGATTTTCGATGGAGCCATACCCGTACCGCCCAACATGCGATCCAGCATCGCAAAGGCTACGTTAGGATTTACTTCGAGTACCATTCGCCCCTTGAACGGCTCAGCCTCGAAAATATTCAGAATCGTCATCTTCGGAATAGACCGAATAAATTCGTCATACGGCAGCTGTTCTACCTGTACGACATTGATTTGTACAAATGTCCTGAGTTGCGCAGAAAAATATGTCGTTAAATATCTGGCAAAATTCTCATGGATGCGTGTTAAGCTGCGGATATGATCCTTAGAAAATCGAACAGCCCGCTTAAAATCATAGGAGCGGATTTTACGCTGCGTCTCCTCTTTCTTCAGCTCTTCTGCATCCATCTCACCTGAGGACAACGCCGCCAGCAAGGCGTCAATCTCGTTCTGTGACAGCACGTCAACCAATCGTTTCACCCCCTTACAGGAATCAACTACAACAGATGTAACCGCCCTTGTTAGAGGCGTTGCATAATGAAATCGGTCAAGTCGATTTGAATGACCTTGCCCTCTGGCAACTGCTTGTTAATCAATTCGAGCAGCTTGGAACATAACTGATCTTGTCCCTTCATGCCTTGCAGTTCCTCCGGCTTCATGTCTGCGAGCGTACGTAAGATCAATGGTTTAATACGCATGTCTTTGATCTTGTCAAACTGCTCCTTGGTCTTCTTGCTGTCCAATTGAAATGCGAATCCTGTCAGTACGATATAGTCGTGATCTGCCAGGTTCGTCTTGATTTCATTCATACTGGACGTCATTTCTACAATTTCATCGGCAGACAGTCTAGGCACAGCAATGTTCCCAGTCGGGTTAGCTTGTTTCCCTGGTGTTGAGTTCAACATCATAATAACTACCAGTGCAATTAACGTGAGCGCTAGCAGCACCGTAATCATCCACGGCAGCATTCGTTTCATGGTTGTCCCTCCGATAATTCTGTCTTCTTCGTTCCGGCAATAATGCCTACAGAACGTATGTATTGTTCAATGCAACTAATGACTTCCTGCCCTTTCTCCAGCACAATAAACTTCTTGCCTGTCGTCAGGGTAATATACGTGTCGGGTGTCTCCTCTACAGACTCGATAAGAAGGGCGTTCACCCATACAGGCGATCCATTCAATCTCGTAACAGATATCATTCTATTCCTCCTTTCGAGCGCCGTCCGTCATCCCGCAGACTGGGGATTATGCCCCCACAGCCTGCGGGATTAAGGAAGCAGGATTACCTACCGCTTATCGCTTCAAGTTAACAACCTCTTGCAGCACTTCATCGGAAGTTGTGATGATGCGAGAGTTCGCTTGGAAGCCGCGTTGCGCAACGATCATTTCGGTAAATTCAGAAGTCAAATCAACGTTCGACATTTCCAGCTGTCCGGAAATGATCGCGCCTGTACCAGCTTCTGGACTGTTTGCTTCCGACAATTCATCAAGAGCGCCGCCCTCAATCGCATTCGGAGTCAATCGGTACAAGTTGCCTCCCACCTTCTCCAAGCCTTCTGGATTCGGGATCTTCGCAACACCAATTTTGATGCCTGTTGCTTCAGTCGTACCATCATCTCTCTTCGCGATAATTTCGCCATTTTGTGCAATAGTGAAGGCAACGATCTCTTCATCCAATTGAATTCCGCCACCGCCAGCGTCCAGCACTCGCAAACCATCGGAAGTTACCAATTGACGCATTGCATCGAGATGGAAATCACCAGCGCGAGTATAGAAGGTCGCACCATCATCACCCATTTTTACTGCAAAGAATCCATCTCCATCAATGCGCAAATCGAGCGGACGGTTCGTCGTCATCGCACTGCCGCCTGTATGCACATTGTCTATGGAAGCAACAACAGCACCAAGTCCGATCTGCTTAGCATTGACGCCCCCCATACCACCATCGCCTGGTGCAGTCGTTCCTGATACCGTTTGGCTCATAATATCCTTAAAGGTTACGCGTCCAGCCTTGAAGCCTGCTGTATTTACGTTCGCAATGTTATTGCCGATTACATCTAGCTTCGTCTGAAAGCCGCGCATTCCGGATACACCAGAGTACATGGATCGAATCATTCTTTTTACCTCCGACTATTCGTTATTCCGCTCACTTCTGTCGTTCCATGAGCGATGGCCTCCTTAACGGTCCAGCCATTTCATACCGTGCCCTGCCATTTACACATTTCTCAACCTCATCAATGTAACTGCCAATGAACATTAATTCATAAGGACGGCACTGTCTATTTGCGTAAAGATGTGATCCTGCTGAGAAGCTTCATCCAGAGCCGTGATTACCGTTCGAGAGTGAACATTCACAATGAACGCCTGCTTGTTAACAACAACCAGTGATTGCTTAGCTCCTTTGGATTCCGCTTGTGAAATAGCCTGCTTCATCTTTTGCATCAAATCCGGTGTCATGGACATCCCGCGCTCTTTCATCCGAAGTTGCGCATGGTGACTGAACCGTACGTCTTCCTGCTTATGCAGCTCTTGATTCAGCAGCTGCTGAAACTGGAGGGCAGCGCTTGTCTTTCCGCTTGATGTCGCCCTCGATAAAGAACTTGTCTGTACAGGACGAATTGGCGGCAAATGCCCTAGTGAGCCTTGGATATTCATGAATTGCCGTCCACGGCTTGTTCCGGCTTGCTTGTCGCATTCCCATCCTCTTGTCCGCTTGAAGGCATGCGAATTTCAGAAATGTACTTCATTTCGACTTCGTCCTTGCCTACTTTGGCGTACATCTGATTGTCACGAACTAGAATGGAATCCACGATTCCCGTCTTGATTTGGGTTGTGCTTTCCTTACCGTCCGTACTTGCCGCATCTTTCTGCGCAATCCATGTAATCTCCTTGCCGATCATATTGGAGGACATTCCGAGTGTCTGCTGCATCGTGTTCATCTGCGTCGAAATGTTCATTAATTGTTCGACAGAGCTAAATTGCGCCATTTGTGCGATAAAATCACGATCTTGCATGGGCTGCATTGGATCCTGATTTTGCAATTGCGTGATCAGAATTTTAAGAAATTCATCCTTCCCGAGCTTCTTCTCTTCCACACGACCGGCCAACGCCATATTGTCCTTGTGATAGTTCGGGAAAGTCACGACTTTCTGGAAGTTATTGCTCTTTACATTATTAACTTCTCCTGGCACTTCCGCCCCTCCCTTCTCCTTGCTTGCTACTACCAAATACGCATCAATTATACAGATGCTGAGAAGGTGGATTGACATGAGCACGCAGTGCTTCCTTCACCTGCTCTTCGTCCTGCTTCAGTGCTGCTGTATCTTCAATAGCTGCTGAACGCTGCTTCGATTGACGCTCCGATGATTGTTGACGATTGGCATTGGATTGCCGCTGTTCCTGGAACATCGATGAAGCCATTGACGAAGATGGCTGCTGGGCAACTTCAATCTTCTCAACTTGAATGCCCTGCGTCTGTAATGCTCCTCGAAGCATTGACATCTGCTGTTCCAGCATCTCTTTCGCTATTCCATGCTCCGTCATAAAGCGAGCTGTCAATTGTCCGTTATGTATTGTCAAGCGAATATCGACCTGCCCCAAATGCTCAGGGTACAACGATATTTTCGCTTCTGATACTGGACCCAGCTTGCTAAAGCGAAGCTGCTTCACGATGAAGCCGGACATTTCATCCGCAAATCGATCCGCATGAACAACAGGTGTAGATTTCGTTGTATTCAATCCTTCCTGTCTCATCGCCCATTGACCTGCCAGCATGACCTGCTGCGTTGGCTGAGCTTCTGTGCTATCAATCGTAGTCGATTCTACAACCGCTCCTGCCGCAGCTGAAGTAGCTGCCGGACGAAGCAGTGTGTTTAATTCAGTAAGCTTCTTCATAGCACCAAGCACTTGTCCCGCTTCTTGATCATTACCACTTGTCAATGCCGCCTGATTCGATCCACTGCCGTTAAGAAGACGCATCAGTTCTTGAGATCCAGCTGCATCAGTTTCAAGCCCATCCCCCTTCGATTGAAGGGCAGCACGCAGCATATGTGCGAAGTTATTCGATTCCCCCGTGCCTTTTGGAGCATCCAAGTACGACGCTAACTGAGCCATAATATCGCGCACTGCAATGGTGATTGTCTCAGGCTGTGCAATCAGATTTTGAAATTGTACGGAATCGCCTTGCTGCCCTGGCTGCTGTTCTTGCAGCCACTGATGAGCTTGCATTAGCCATTGCTGCAGCGCAGCCATAAGAGCAGGGTCCGGATCTGCTGCAAGCTGCTCATCCAGCTGCTTTAGCGGGTCATCGAACCATTGCCCAATCGCCTCAGTCAATGATTCCTCTCCTTCCGAACCCAGTGATGCCAATATTTCATTTGCTGACATCATTGAACCGAGTGATGAGGACATCATTGCGTCTCCTTCTGCTCCAGCACTGCTCATGCACTGAGCAAGTGTAGCCCAGAAACCAGAAGCTCCTGTATCGCCTTTCGATTGAACTCCACCGAAAAACGATGCCGCATTACCAGCAGATACGTTCGTAATCGTTCCTGACATGTTTTCACCTCCTTCCGTTACATACGGTTATTGGTTCGGCAATAATTTGGCAACTAACTTAGCTGTCTTCGTCTTGTCTATGTCTGTCATGGCATTAATCAATTTCGAGCGTGTCGCATCGTCAACCGAACTCAGTACTGTCAGTGCTTTGTCCGGATTTATTTTCGCAGTTTCAAGCAGGAAGCTTGCTCCGCTCTTCGGTGTCATGCTCGAGAACGTTTTACTGAGCTGCGAACGATCCAGCCCTGTTTGCGCCTCTTTGCTGTTCTCGTTTTTCTTGAGTCTCGCTTGCAGCGCGCGAATTTCCAAATTGTCGGACGGCTTAATATCCTTCAACATCATGGATGCTTCAGCTGCCACCTTGGGATTCATCTTCTCGAGAACTTTGACCCGGTTGTCTTGTTTCATTGCATTCAGTACGAGCACAATCTCTTCCGTTGCCATATTCTCTAAGATCGGAGCTGCTTTACTCGGCATCATCTTGGCATACACGTTCGCCAAATCCTTAATTTGACGATCATATTGCTCTTGATTCGCTTGCTGCTCCTGATGATTGCTTTTCAGACTTTGAAGCTGGTGCTTCAACTCAGAAACTTCCCCCTCAAGACTTTTCCGTTTGTCGGCCAAGACTCGCAAATCCTGATCTTTAGAAGCAAGCAGCGCCTTTAATTCTGTAATTTGTTCAGATTGCGCCTTGGTTTCTTCCTTCTGTGCCTTCTTTTCTTCCTTCGCTTTATCCTTCGGAGCTTCCTCTGGAGTCACCCACTTGTTCACGATAGGAATCTCACTGGCAATCGACACGAGCTGGCTGCGCCAATTCGCATTAAAGAGTGTCAACAACACACCGATTAAAATAATCGCAAAAATGATTGGTGTCACAAAGAACAAAAAACGCTCAAAACCTGAATAATTGCTTTCTTTTTCTTCTGTCATCATCTCTGACACTGCTATCCCTCCTGCTTGTGCGGCGGGTTCGAACCGGTATCCATGTTAGCGGGCGGCCATGTGATAGCGGACCGTTGCGAGCTCGTCCATCTCACTTTGCTCCCACAATGCCATCTGCCGCTTGAACTCCTCTTCTGCTTTTTCACGGGCTTTGGTCCATACCTTTTCATCCGTCATTCGTTCTGCAAGCTCACCCTGCTTGTCCTGAACATGGATTTCTGCTGACCGTACCCGTGTCCTCGCATGTTGGATTTGCTGTTCCACATGGGAGATGTACTGCTGCCAAGCTTGAACTTCAGCTGCTGGCGCACAGCTGTCCACACTATGCTGCAGCTGCTGCCTTGCTGTCTCGAATTCTCGAAGACATTCTTGCAGGCTGTTCTCTTCCGCATGCAGATGTCCAACAGCCTCTGACAGCATCCATTCCGCTTGTTTCTTCTCATTCGTCCTCAGATCCAGAACCTTCTGGAATGAATAATGAAAAGCTCGCACTGCTCATTCAACTCCCTGGAAATTGCATCATTAATTGTTCCACCGTATCCTCATAGGAAGCTTCCTCTTCAATACGCTGCTTCGTAAAGGTTTCGATCTGCTCGATATAGGCAATCGCTTCATCGATAGCAGGATTGCTGCCTTGCTGATAAGCGCCGATGTTAATCAAATCTTCCGATTCACGGTAGACTGCCAGCAGCCGCTTCAACTGCTCTGCTGACAATTGGTGATCCTTCGGCACAATATCCTTCATAACCCGACTGACGCTGGCCAATATATCAATTGCAGGAAAATGTCCCTTATTGGCGATGTTCCGGTTCAATACAATGTGTCCATCCAGTATCCCCCGAACCGCATCGGCAATTGGTTCGTTCATATCGTCACCATCTACTAAAACCGTATAGAACGCAGTAATTGAACCGCTTGTTCCCGTTCCTGAACGCTCCAGCAGCTTCGGTAAGCTTGCAAACACGGACGGTGTATATCCGCGTGTCGCCGGAGGCTCCCCAACGGCAAGTCCAACCTCACGCATTGCCATTGCATAACGAGTTACTGAATCCATCATCAGCATCACATTCATCCCACGATCTCGGAAATACTCTGCTATCGTTGTCGCAATAAGCGCGCCCTTAATCCGAACGAGCGCAGGCTGATCCGAGGTTGCAACAATAACAACCGAACGAGCAAGCCCTTCAGGCCCTAAATCCCGTTCGATAAATTCGAGCACCTCGCGTCCGCGTTCCCCAATCAGGGCGATGACGTTTACATCCGCATCTGTATTACGTGCAATCATGCCAAGAAGTGTACTCTTCCCGACACCAGATCCGGCAAAAATACCAACCCGCTGCCCGTTTCCAATCGTTAGCAACCCATCAATTGCCCTTACTCCTACTCCAATCGGTTCGCTTACACGCTGACGCTTAAGCGGGTTGGACGGAATATTATTTGTCGAATACTGCGACATTCGTGTCGGCAAGAAAGATCCGTCGAGCGGTCTTCCTAGCCCGTCTAACACCTTGCCAAGCAGTTCTGAGCCAACCGATACACTCAATGGCTTTCCTGTGCCTACAACATCACAGCCAGGGCCAATGGATTGCAGCTCGCCAAGCGGCATAAGAAGCACCTTATTGTCACGGAAGCCTACCACTTCCGCCATCAACGGCTCGCAGCCCTTCGTCGGGTAGATATAACATACTTCCCCAACACTTGCATCCGGCCCCTCAGATTCAACCATCAGCCCGATTACTTGCGTTACCTTACCATTAACACGAACTGGATCTATTTGCCGTAAATGATCCATATATTTATTCGCATTCCATTTGTAATTAAGCGCCATCGTCTATACGCTCCTCTTGCTGAATCGCCACCTGCAGAAGTGCCTTCTTGATTTCAGACAACTGTGTGTCTATGCGGGCGTCGATGCTTCCAAGGGATGACCGTACAACACAACCTCCATCGTTCACGCTTGTATCTGGAATAATCTCCAGTTCTGCTTGAGAGTCTATTGCAAATCCAAGCTCCTCACGTGCTGCATGGACGAAGGAGAACTGCTCAGGCGACACACACAGTGTAATTGTGCCGCTCTCACGCTTGCGGGCAAGTGTTCTTCGAGCGATTTCGAGTATAATGTCCGGATCAACCGTGAGCTGCTGCTGAATGACCTTCTCAGCAACGGCACAGCTAAGCGTAACGACGAAAGGCTCCGCCTCCTGGAGGATTTGCTCTTTGGCCTGATACGCTTGCTGCAAAACGGCTTGAGCTTCAGCAATCTTGCGCTCATATGCCTGCTGTATTTCCTGCTCCGCTTGTGCCATCCCTTGCTGATAGCCTTCGTCATATCCTTGCTGCTTCAATGACTCGACAAGCTGCTCATCTTGTTCTCTTCGCTCTGTCCACCAGGCATCGATCTGTTCACGAGTTTCGCTTAACATCGTCTCAGCCTCGTCTGCTGCATTGCGTACATGCTCTTCAGCGAACGATTCTGCATCATCGAGAATGGACTGCCGCAAACTTGCAAGCTGCTCATCCTTATTCAAGACATGTTCCGCAGTCAACGGCTCAGCTTGTTCTTCTACCGGTGCCGCGTCCTGTCTGAGATGGCGGCGCACCGCCTCCAGCATTCTCAGCTGCTCGACAGGAACATACTCGGTTGATTTGATGACATTAGACAACGATATCATCTCCTCCGCCGCGAGCGATGATCACTTCACCCGCTTCTTCTAAGCGACGGATAGTCGACACGATTCGAGTCTGTGCTTCTTCCACATCACGAAGCCGTACAGGCCCCATAAATTCCATTTCTTCCTTGAATGTATCCGCCATACGCTTGGACATATTCCGGAATATCGACTCGCGTACTTCTTCGCTTGCAACTTTGAGTGCGAGCTGCAAATCGCTGTTGTCGATGTCGCGGATAATGCGTTGAATCGAACGGTTGTCGATATTGACGATATCCTCGAATACGAACATTCTCTTTTTGATTTCTTCGGCCAATTCCGGATCCTGAATTTCGAGAGAGTCCAGAATCGTCCGCTCTGTTCCTCGATCGACACCATTCAAGATATTGACGATCGATTCGATGCCGCCTGCGCTTGTGTAATCTTGGGTAACCGTCGACGAAAGCTTCTGTTCAAGCACCTGCTCCACCTGACTAATAACTTCCGGCGAAGTGCTGTCCATCAACGCAACTCTTCTCGCCACCTCTGCCTGCTTCTCAGGAGGAAGCGAGGATAGGATGACCGAAGCTTGTTCGGTCTGCAAGTAAGAGAGAACCAGCGCAATCGTTTGAACATTCTCGTTCTGTATAAAGTTGAAGATCTGCTGTGCGTCTGCCTTGCGTGCGAAGTCAAACGGTCTCACCTGCAGCGTTGCTGTCAGGCGATTAATAATATCCAGCGCCTTTTGCTGTCCGAGTGCCTTCTCCAAAATTTCTTTTGCGTATGTAATACCGCCTTGCGATATATATTCCTGTGCTAGGCAAATTTGGTGAAATTCGCTCATTACCGCTTCTTTTTCCGCTGCATCTACTTTGCGGACATTTGCAATTTCGAGCGTAAGCTGCTCAATTTCTTCATCCCTAAGATGCTTGAATATTTGAGCTGACACTTCCGGCCCGAGCGTTATAAGCAAAATCGCCGCCTTCTGTCTGCCTGTTAATCCGCCTTTGACCATTCCGCTCACCTCGATTCCTCTACTAGCCATGTGCGCAGCAATTTAACAAATTCATCCGGTTTCTTCTTCGCTAGCGATTCCAGCTGTTTGCGTACCTGATGCTCGCCAGTCAAATTCTCTAAGTCAATAGAAGGAAGTTCGAGTTGAGACGGACCAGACATTTCGGTCTCGTAATATTCTTCTTCCTCTTCTTGTCTTCGTTTGCGGACGACCGCGTAGGTAATTCCTCCTGCCACAGCTAGTAATCCAAGCGCACCCGCGCCATACCATACCCAGTTCGGAATCGACTGATTGTCCGACACGACTCCATCTTTAGAACCATTTTGAGTCATAACAGAAACTTTTTGCGTCAGATCAACGTCTGTATATGTAACACCTGAATCTCTCAATTGAGTAGCAACAATACTGCGCAGCACCTTTTCGACTTGCTGCACTCGATCTTGTTGCATTTGATCTGAGTCGATTGCTGCATGAATGGTTAAATCTTTAACAGCATATGGACTTGCTTCAATCGTGTTCGATATCCGATTCACATCGTAATTGGTCGTGCGTTGGGATTTCTCGGAGTTCGTCTCTCCGCCGTTAGATGCAGAAGGATAATTCGTTACTTCTCCATCGCCAACGCCAGCAACACCACTTTCAGGTGAACCTTTACCTGTATGGGATTCCTGCATTTCCTGTACGCTAATTTCAATTCCTTTCATCTCTTCCTTATTTACAGGCTCGACAAGATCTTCTTTCTTGTGGATTTTGTCGAAATTCAATTTGGCAGAGACAAGGATATGAACCTTGTCAGCCGGAAATTGGCCATTAAGGAACTGCTGAACGGTCATGCGAATATCGTTTTCATACTTACGCTGAATTTTGAGTTGCTCATCGACTTCACCGAGCGCGTTTTTGCCATTACCGCCGACTGAACCCGAAGCGAAGAACATACTTTCATTGCTAGAAATCGTAATATTTTCAATCGGCAAATGCGGCACAGCTGTCTTCACCAAATTGAAATATCCATCAACTTCTGCCTGGTTCGGCTGATAGCCGCCTTTAAAGCTAAGCACGATGGATGCCGATGCTTGTTCTTGATCCGGTGTAGCAAATACTGTCTCTTTAGGCAAATTGACGATTACTTTTGCATCCTGAACGCCTTGCATTTGACGCAGTAACCGTTCGACTTCTCCGTTCAATGCGTTCTTATAACGCACGTCAAATACATTGTCGGTCATTCCGCTCATTAGCCCGTCAGCGCCGAATGATTCGAAGCCGATCGAGCCATTCTTCACAATCCCTTGCGCACCAACATCCACCTTAACTTTTGCAGCTGAGGTGCTTGGGACGGATATTTGGCTTCCATTGGAACTTAATTGATACGGAATGTTGTTTGAATTTAGATACTCAATGATGCCAGCCGCATCATTTGCGTTCAAATCGCGAAATGCGAGTTCATACTCGGTTTTCGAAAATAAATACGTCATGATAACTGCAGCTACGAGTACAAGGCCAATTGTCGACAACAGCAATGCCTTTTGTTTCTTGCTGAATTGATTCCAATATCGAGACGCTTTATCACGATATTGGGTCACTTTTTCATTCACTTCACGTCACCCCACCCAAACTATGTAAGACATCACGCTGTTATAACTGCATGCGCATAATATCCTGATACGCTTCAACGACCTTATTGCGCACTTGAGTAGTCAGCTGCATGCCGAGTAGCGCACGCTCTGAGGCGATCATGAGTTGATCGACATCAACTTCACCCAGTATAAACTTGTCATTCATCGTCTGGACTTGCTGCTCTTGTCCTTCAAGTTGCTGGAGTGCATCTGCAAAGAAAGTGCCGAAAGACTTTGTCACTTCTGCTGGTGAATTCTGCTTCAGCCCTGCTGCGGCCGTAGAAGACGTGGCCGGCTGAGCCATATGTATTGGGAGCATTGTATTCTGAATCACTCTTTTCCCTCCTTATCCGAATGGTTCGGCAGATTTTTGTCGAAAAATAGCGAAATTATCCCTTGCCGATCTCGAGCGCCTTCATAACCATCGATTTGGAAGCATTTAGTGCTGTTACATTCGCCTCATATGATCGAGTTGCTGAGATCATATCGACCATTTCCTTCGCTATGTCGACGTTAGGCATCGTTACATAACCATTCTCATCTGCATCCGGATGTGTCGGATTGTATGCGATCTTGAAGGCCGAATTATCCGCTTTAATTTGGGATACCTTAACCCCTCTTGATGTCGGCTCACCCTTCATCGCAGCTTCAAAGGATTGTTGAAAAGTCGGCTCTGTCGGTGACATGACGACAACCTTGCGAGTGTACGGTACGAACTTCCCGTTCACATACTGTGCACGCGTCGTCTCCGCATTCGCGATATTGGAGGAGATGACATCCATGCGCAATCTTTGAGCGGTTAAACCGGACGAGCTAATTTGAAAACTGTTGCTAATCTTCATAACTATCGATTACCTCCTAACATCCATTGATGTTCGCATCATATTAATATGATGGTTAAGCTGCTGTATAAAGGTGTTGTAGCGCAACTGGTTTTCCGCCTGCATCGTCATTTCCCGATCCATGTCGACGTTGTTGCGATTATTGCCCATCACGGTAGCTTGGTCGCGAATCACCTGCATGGACGGCGTTGATTGAGAAGGCCCAATATAAAAGTGCTTTTCATTCGTTCGGCGACCTACCAGAGACCCGCCCTCCATCTGATCTCTCAGGAGAGATTCAAATTGCACTTCCGAACGCTTAAAATATGGCGTATCGACATTCGCAATATTATTTGAAATCGCATTCTGCCTCGCTACAGAAGTTTGAATGGCACCTTCCAGGCGCGACATATGAACGCCATTCAATAGATCCACAATAACCCCTCCTTTTCGTTGTTTAAAATTTTGACTATATTACTATACCATTTACTTTGACGTTTCTCCTTCTTTTTTTCGACAAAATATTTGTTTTTGTGCATAAGTCGAAGGACGCATGTGCATGATTCGCGATTATTCATTCAATTTGTTAATTTTATGACAGAAGAAGATAATTAACGCCATACCTATCATCTTAAACTTTGGGTTATAACACAATAAGAAAAAAGCCCTATCTTTCGTCCGAAAGTCAGGGCTTTTTCTAAATAGTTTGTCGAACATTTTGACTGGTCTATATCTCAATAACAATTGTCACACTTTGTCGGATTATACTACAATATATATTGGCTCAAGTCCCGGTTCTGAGAAATATCTGCTAGTTTTTCACGTACATATTCCGGTGTAATCTGAAATGTCTCCAATGTCAGCTCTGGCGCCTCGAAAGACAAGTCTTCGAGCAGCTTCTCCATGATCGTATGAAGGCGTCTTGCCCCGATATTCTCCATGTTCTGATTCACCGTTGCAGCAATATTGGCAATCTCCCGGATTGCTTCATCCGAAAATTGTATTTCAATATTCTCTGTCTTCAATAATTCGACATATTGCTTCGTCAATGCGTTTTTCGGCTCCGTCAAGATGGACACGAAGTCATCCAGCGACAGATTGTTCAATTCGACACGAATCGGGAATCGTCCCTGCAATTCGGGAATAAGATCAGACGGCTTGGCGATATGGAAGGCACCTGCTGAAATAAACAACACATAGTCTGTTTTTACAGGCCCATACTTGGTCATAATGGTTGAGCCTTCTACGATCGGCAGAATGTCTCGCTGTACCCCTTCTCTGGATACATCCGGGCCAGAACCTCCCCGTCCGCTGGAAGCAATCTTGTCGATCTCATCAATGAAGATGATGCCGGATTGCTCTGCACGTCGAATGGACTCCTGAGTAACATCGTCCATATCAATTAACTTACCCGCTTCTTCTTGTGTTAAAACTTTGCGTGCTTCCTTAATCGTCAGCTTGCGCTTCTTCATGCGCTTAGGCAGCAGATTACCGAACATCTCCTGCATGTTCATGCCCATCTGCTCATTACCTTGGCCAGACAGGAAATCAAGCATGCTCGGTGTATTCTCTTCCACGTCGATTTCAATCATATCGTTCTCGAGCTGCCCAGACAACAATTCGAAACGTACTTTGCGGCGCTTCTCTTGGATGCCCGGGTCTGGCTCTTTCTCAGGAGATGACTGTTCCTGGTTGTTGTTCTGGCCGAAAAACATCTCAAACGGGTTACGGCCATTCTTATTCGATTGAGGTGTAGGCACTAGCAATTCAACAATACGCTCGTTTGCCATTTCCTCTGCTTTGTCCTTCACCTTCTCTGTACGCTCCAGCTTCACCATTCGAATCGAGGTTTCTACAAGATCTCGAACCATGGATTCGACATCTCTACCGACATAACCTACTTCGGTGAATTTCGTCGCCTCCACTTTAACAAATGGCGCATGAACAAGCTTCGCCAGGCGACGGGCAATTTCCGTCTTACCCACACCTGTAGGCCCGATCATTAAGATATTTTTCGGAACGATCTCATCTTGGATGCTCTCATCAAGCAGTCCACGGCGATATCGGTTGCGCAGTGCAATCGCAACGGCACGTTTCGCATTCTTCTGACCAACAATATACTTATCCAATTCAGTAACGATTTGTCGCGGTGTCCACGCTTGCTGATTCATTACTATCCCTCCGCTCCGGCTGCCATACGGCTACTAAATTTGTTCAACCACAATATTGTCATTCGTATATACACAGATTTCACTTGCAATCTGAAGTGAAGCTTCCGCCATTTCTTTGGCTGTCATATTCGGAGAATGTCGTTTCAAAGCGCGTCCAGCAGCGAGTGCAAATGATCCACCAGATCCGATTGCGATGACATCGTCATCAGGCTCAATAATCTCTCCTCCGCCCGAAATAAGCAGCATATGGGTCGCATCCATTACAATCATCAATGCTTCTAATTTGCGAAGCACACGATCTTGACGCCAGTCCTTCGCAAGTTCGACTGCTGCGCGCTGCAAATTGCCGTGATGCTCCTCCAGCTTGCCTTCGAACTTCTCGAACAATGTAATCGCATCCGCTACCGAACCTGCAAATCCAGCGACTACCTGACCGCGATATAAGCGTCGAACCTTGCGTGCGTGCTGCTTCATCACCATGTTGTTGCCGAAGGTCACCTGACCGTCGCCTGCAATCGCAGCTGCACCATTATGTCTTACCGCACAAATCGTTGTTGCATGAAATGAATATTCCACTCTACCAAGCCTCCTGCCTCATGAACGCGCAAAGGAACCAGACATGCACAAAACGGCCGCTGCTTCCTTACGCTTCACCAATTATTTGATGTGGATGCCATGCTCTTCCTGAAATGCACGCAGCGTATCAAGCGCACGATGTGCGATGGCTTCGTTCTTTTCTTTTTTGTTGCGAATACGAGTCTCCAGCGGCGGGAACAAGCCAAAGTTCGCATTCATAGGTTGGAAATGTTTAAAATCCGCGGTTGTAATGTAATTCGCCATACTTCCTAATGTCGTTTGCTGCGGCAATACAAGACATGAATTGCCCGCTGCATACCGTGCTGCATTCAGTCCTGCAATCAATCCCGATGCTGCAGATTCTACATAACCTTCTACCCCTGTCATCTGACCAGCAAAGAACAAGGATGGTCGGCCCTTGAATTGATAAGTTGGCTCAAGCAGCTTCGGTGAGTTAACGAACGTATTGCGGTGCATAACGCCATAACGTACAAATTCGGCTTGTTCCAAACCAGGGATCATGCGGAACACCCGCTTCTGTTCTCCCCATTTCAAGTGAGTCTGGAAACCGACCATGTTGTATAGTGTGCCTGCTGCATTATCCTGACGAAGCTGAATAACAGCATACGGCGTCTTGCCTGTATTCGGATCAACCAAACCTACTGGCTTCATTGGCCCGAACAGAGCTGTCTGCTTGCCGCGGCTCATCATTACCTCAATCGGCATGCAGCCCTCAAAGTAAACTTCCTTCTCGAATGTTTTCAGTTCAGCTTTCTCTGCTGTAATAATCGCCTCGTAGAACGCATTGAACTCTTCTTCATTCATTGGGCAATTCAAATATGCTGCTTCACCCTTATCATAACGAGAAGCCAAATATACCTTGTTCATATCGATTGTATCTTTATCAATGATAGGCGCCGCCGCATCGTAGAAGTAGAAGTACTCCTCACCCATCAATTCTTTAATACGTGCGGATAACGATTCGGATGTCAAAGGACCTGTCGCAATGACGGTAATACCATCTTCAGGAATATCCGCAACTTCCTCGTTGCGTACCTCAACTAGCGGATGCTCCTTCAGCGTGTTCGTAATCTCATCCGAGAAGCCTTCACGGTCAACCGCCAATGCTCCACCTGCTGGTACAGCATGTTTATCAGCTGCGCTCATGATCAATGAGTTCATGTAGCGCATTTCTTCCTTCAATACACCTACTGCATTGCTCAATCCATTTGCTCGCAGCGAGTTGCTGCACACCAGTTCAGCAAACCGTCCGCTATGGTGAGCTGGAGTCTGTTTGACAGGTCTCATTTCATATAGTGTGACAGGCACGCCTTGCTGTGCAATTTGCCATGCCGCCTCACTCCCCGCCAATCCTGCACCAATGACGGTTACTCTAGGCTGATTCATTTGTTGATATCCCCCTCAGTTGTATGCAAAAGCACTGATCGCGGCTCCTTGAATAAGCAGCCGCGATGCAGAGCTAACCTTTTATTATCGTAATTCAGACTGTAAACTTGTGAAGATAGCACGAGAATTACAGCAGCGAAGCCTGACATCCCACAGCATGGTCACGTTCATTTATGTGTATGCCAGCAGCTCCTTATTCATCATCTGAATCTTCTTGCACCTGCTCATTATGATCACAGCTTGTGCAGATTAGCTTCGTTCCTTGCTTGCTCCGTTTCTCAATCATCAAGCTTCCGCACGAAGGACAAGGCTTAGCAGAAGGGCGATCCCACATCACATTATCGCATTCTGGGTAGCGGTCGCATCCATAGAAGACACGTCCCTTCTTACTGCGGCGCTCAACGAGCTTGCCTTCGTGGCACTTCGGACAAGTAACACCGGTATCTTTTACAATCGGGCGTGTATTGCGGCAATCCGGGAAGCCTGAGCATGCCAGGAATTTACCGAACCGACCCATCTTGTATACAAAATGACGTCCGCATTTCTCACAAATCTCATCGGACACTTCATCCTCGATTTCGATTTCCTTCATTTCCTCTTCCGCTACAAGCAGTCGTTTCTCGAAGGATTCATAGAAATCCGCAAGTACCTTGACCCAATCCTGCTGCCCTTCACCGACATGGTCTAAATCCTCTTCCATGTGAGCGGTAAATTCGACATCCAAAATTTCTGGGAAGAACTCTTCCATGAGTTGAATGATCAGCTCGCCCAATTCTGTTGGGACAAACTTCTTCTCTTCAATCGCTACATATCCGCGCTTCTGAATTGTTTCCAGTGTTGGCGCGTATGTACTCGGCCGTCCGATTCCAAGCTCCTCTAGCGTCTTGACCAGTCGAGCTTCTGTATAACGCGGTGGCGGCTGTGTAAAATGCTGCTTCGGCTCAATCTGTTCGGTCTGCATGCTGTCTCCAACAGTGAGCGGTGGCAGAAACTTGTCATCCTCAACCGTGCCATCGTCGTTGCCCTCCACATACACCTTCATAAAGCCAGGGAAGCGGATTTTAGATCCGTTCGCACGGAACATCGTTTCTCCAACCTTAATATCTACGGTCATCGTATCCATAATGGCAGATGTCATCTGGCTTGCCACGAACCGTTCCCATACCAGCTTGTATAGGCGGAACTGATCCCGACTCAAGAAGGACTTCATCTCGTCAGGAGTTCGCATTATGGATGTAGGTCTGATCGCTTCATGCGCATCCTGCGCATTCGCATTTTTCTTCACATATTGACGCGGAGTCTCAGGCATATACTCATCGCCGTAATGACCCTTAATGAACTCTCCCGCTTCTTCCTGTGCTGTCTGGGAAATACGCGTAGAGTCCGTACGCATATACGTAATGAGACCTACCGTTCCCTCTTTGCCAAGGTCGACCCCTTCATATAATTGCTGTGCAACAGACATCGTCTTCGCCGCACGGAAATTCAATTTGCGGGCAGCCTCCTGCTGTAAGGAGCTTGTCGTAAACGGAGGCGAAGGATGACGTAGGCGCTCTCTCTCTTTCACTTCGCTGACGACAAATGAATTGCCCTTAATTGCTTGAAGAATTTCATTTACTTCAGCTTCGCTCGTAAGCTCTCTCTTCTCCCCATTGATACTGTAGAACTTCGCATCGAATGAAGACTTGCCCATGTTCAAGCGTGCTGTAATCGTCCAATACTCTTCCGGAATGAACGCGCTGATTTCATTTTCCCGGTCGATGATCAGTTTGACGGACACGGACTGTACGCGTCCGGCCGACAATCCTTTCTTCACCTTCTTCCACAAAAGCGGACTTATCTTATAACCGACCAAACGGTCAAGGATACGTCTCGCTTGCTGTGCATGAACGAGGTCCATATTGATTTGACGCGGGGTTTTGAACGCATCCTTCACCGCTTGCTTCGTAATTTCATTAAATACGACTCGGCAAGCTTCTGACTGATCCAATTCGAGAGCGTGTGCTAAATGCCAAGCAATCGCTTCTCCTTCACGATCGGGGTCAGCTGCGAGATACACTTTTTTTACTTTTTTCCGAGCATCCTTCAATTCTTTCAGGACGCTGCCTTTACCGCGAATCGTTATATACTTGGGTGCAAAATTGTCCTCGATCTCAACGCCAATTTGACTCTTCGGCAAATCGCGAACATGCCCCATTGATGCTTTCACTATATACTTGCTTCCTAAATACTTTCCAATTGTCTTGGCCTTCGCAGGTGACTCGACAATTACTAGTGAATCCGCCACAGGCGCATCCTCCTCTCCAGCATACTGCACTATCATTCCGAGCTATATACGGCCCCCGGGCCTTCTCGGATTCGTTTTTTTAATTGTAAGGATAACAAAACTTCATGGAGTTGCGCAAATGTCGAACTGCTGCGCTGCATTAAGTCATCGATTGTACTGTCTTGATCACAAATGAGCTTATAAATGCGCTTCTCTTCATCAGTTAGGGGTTGTTCCCCAATAGCGTCGACCGTTTCATTATTGTACGGCGAAGGGATTGTTGTCAACCAACCTTTGAATTCTTCCACAATATCACTAGCCGAACGAACTAATTTAGCCGAGCCTTCGTACAGCAATTTCAACGTCCCTGCCGACTTCGGAGATGTAATCGGACCAGGAACGGCAAATACTTCGCGATTCGACTCTAACGCCATGTCCGCCGTAATTAAGGCGCCACTGCGCAAATTGGCCTCTACAACAACTGTTCCCAGGGACAACCCCGCAATAATTCGATTCCGAAGTGGGAACATTCCCGGGTGCGTCTTCATGCCGAGCGGATACTCGGTAATGACAATTCCGTTCTCTACAATTCTTCCTGCCAAGCTTCGATTCTCGGGTGGATACACTCGGTCAAATGACGTCCCCATGACTGCAACCGTTCTGCCATACTTGAGAGCGCCTTCATGACTGGATGCATCTATCCCTCTCGCTAGCCCGCTAACCACATGCAGCCCTATATGTCCTAGCTGCTCCCCTAGTGTAGCTGCGACCTTCTTGCCATATGACGTAGGCGTTCGTGTACCTACGATACTAACGGAAGCTTCCCCGAGGCATTTCCAATCTCCTCTACCATATAACACCCAAGGATATTGAGGGATTTCCTTCAATAATAATGGGTAATGTTCATCAAGCGCCGTTATCCATTCAATGCCGCTGCGCTTCGTGAACTCAAGTCGCTGCTCGAGACGGTCGGAACGAAACTGTGCAGCTAGCTTGGCAGCCACATTCGGCTTCAATCCAGAATCCTGCCACTGTGAGGAAGGTCGATCCAACCAGCATGGCAGCCCCAATAGCCCTATTCTATCCATTAAATCACGAATAGTGTGCCATCCAATTCCTTCTGCTTCATGTAGTGCAAATAAAATTTGACGTTCAGTCCATCTGCTCATCGCATTCTTTCCCTTCATTAGAAAGCGCGAATCCGCTTCCCTTATTTTGCTTGAGATATTAACAGATTGCAAGTGTCAACCCATTGTTTTTGAAATTCATAGAACTTTAATTTGCTAACAAAATAAAAAAAAGCAACCTTTATACACGTTTCCGTGCAATAAAGGTTGCTTACCTTTTGAATATTAGGAATTCACAACATGCGTCGTGCAGGACTCAAGAATCCCACGCTCTTCAAGTACAGCAACAAGCGTGCTGCCCATTTCCGAAGGAGTAGGCGCAACTCTTACACCACAAGCCTCCAGCGTAGCAATCTTCTCAGCAGCAGTTCCCTTGCCTCCTGAAATAATGGCGCCTGCGTGACCCATACGTTTGCCTGCAGGTGCTGTCGCTCCGCCTATGAAACCTACTACCGGCTTCTTCATGTTATCACGAATCCACTCTGCTGCTTCTTCTTCAGCTGTACCACCGATCTCACCGATCATGATAACAGCATGTGTATCTGGATCTTCATTGAACAGGTGCAAGATATCAATGAATTCAGAGCCTTTAACCGGGTCACCGCCAATGCCAACTGCAGTAGATTGGCCGATGCCGCGCGTTGTTAATTGATGAACAGCCTCATATGTGAGTGTTCCACTTCGGGATACGACGCCTACATGACCTGGTGCATGAATATATCCCGGCATAATACCGATCTTGCATTGTCCTGGTGTGATGACACCTGGGCAGTTCGGACCGATAAGACGTGTGCGCTTGCCTTCCATGTAGCGCTTAACCTTGACCATATCCAATACAGGAATACCCTCTGTAATACAGATAACCAGATCTAGATCGGCATCTACTGCTTCCATAATCGCATCTGCTGCAAATGCTGGCGGCACATAAATAACACTCGCTGTTGCGTCTGTTGCATTCTTAGCTTCCACTACCGTATTGTAAACAGGAAGTGTAACCACTTCACCGTTATCAAGCGTAATGTCAACCGTAGTTCCGCCTTTGCCAGGGACAGCGCCTGCCACCATCTGTGAGCCATACTCAAGCCCGCCCTTTGTATGGAACATGCCTGTAGCACCCGTCATATTTTGTGTAATAATCTTGGTATGTTTATCAATTAAGATACTCATTGACTCTCATCCTCTCGTCCGTGAATTATTGAACCAAAGCGACAATTTTCTGCGCACCGTCTGCCATCGAATCGGCTGCAACAATGTTCAATCCGGATTCATTCAGAATGCGCTTGCCGATCTCCACGTTCGTACCTTCCAGACGGACGACGAGCGGCCGATCAAGACCAATTTGCTTCGCAGCTTCGACAACACCGTTTGCAATGACATCACAACGCATAATACCGCCGAAGATATTTACAAATATGCCTTTTACATTTTCATCTGACAAAATGATCTTGAATGCTTCTGTTACTTTCTCCGTTGTAGCGCCGCCCCCTACATCTAGGAAGTTAGCCGGCTCTCCACCGTAATATTTAATGATATCCATCGTGGACATCGCAAGACCTGCACCGTTAACCATACAGCCGATGTTGCCGTCGAGGGCGATATAGCTCAAATCGAACTTGGAAGCTTCGATTTCCTTCTCGTCTTCTTCATCCAAATCGCGCAGCGCTTGAATGTCCTTATGGCGATACAGTGCATTGGAGTCAAAGTTCAGCTTCGCATCCAAAGCCATTACTTCACCTTCACCTGTTATAACCAGTGGGTTGATTTCTGCAATCGAGCAATCCTTCTCAACGAATGCTTGGTACAGGGCAACCATAAATTTAACAGCCTTGCTGACCAGCTCAGCAGGAATATTGATTGCATATGCGAGCTTGCGCGCTTGGAAGACTTGCAGACCGACCGCAGGATCGATAACTTCCTTCACGATCTTCTCCGGTGTTGCTGCAGCAACCTCTTCAATTTCCGTGCCGCCTTCTTCAGACGCCATCATCACGACGCGACCTGTACCACGATCAACAACTACACCAATGTAATATTCCTTCTTAATGTCGCAGCCCTGTTCAATCAACAGACGCTTTACTTCCTTGCCTTCCGGACCTGTTTGATGCGTCACGAGCACTTTGCCAAGCAATTCCGTCGCATATGTACGCACGTCATCTAAGCTCTTCGCTATCTTCACTCCGCCCGCTTTACCACGGCCGCCTGCATGAATTTGCGCCTTGACGACAACAATGGGAGTGCCCAATTCTTCAGCTGCCTGGACGGCTTCATCCACCGTAAAAGCAACCTTCCCTTCTGGAACAGCAACGCCATATTGCTTCAATACACTTTTGCCTTGATACTCATGAATATTCATCGTGCATCCCCCTATCCGATCGTTAGCCTCATGGGCTTATTCCGATTCGAAGCCGAGGTTGTAGGGCAGAAGCATAATGAGTTAGCTCCTGTTACTACACCTCGCGGCGCGTCCGTGAAATTGGGGAACCGCTTCCGCCGCTTCGCCACCGCTACTCACAATAACGGAAAATATATACAATCCGAACACATTGTATCATGATTTTAAAACGCTTTCCTCTCATTTTCGTCAAGAACGTACATTTTTTTGATATTGATATCATCTCATTTTGAGATTAATAGGGAACAACTCTTCGATATCGCCGCCAAAATTGACGTAAGTACTGCCTACAGCTATAATAATTATTACCTGCACCTAATCTGCTTGCAAGAAGCCTATTCCAATATATTAGGTAGATTAAGGGGATTAGTAGATTGAGGAGATTGCAATTACGAATTTTTTGATAAATGCTATCGTAGACGCTATAGTTATATAACGAGTGTAGATAAGGAAGCACCTTTCCCTCGTATTCCAGTTTTCGGCTGAGAATAACGATTGAGAGGTGTTTTTTGTGTACGGAAATTTATGGGGTGCTTCTGTGTACGGCGTAGAAGGAAGACTCATTCATGTGGAAATTGATATTTCGCCCGGTCTGCCTCAGGTGACGATTGTTGGCCTCCCCGATGCCGCCATTCGCGAATCCATTGAACGAGTGCGAGCCGCTGTTCGGAACTGCGGCTGGAAGTTCCCACTAGAGCGGATCACGATTAATTTGGCACCTGCTGATCTGCGCAAGGAAGGGACATCATTCGACATCGCCATGGCGATAGGACTGTTATGTACGAGCGGACAGATTCCAAACCAGCCATTTGAGGAGATGCTCCTCATTGGAGAGCTGGCACTCGATGGTTCTACCCGTGCGGTTCCAGGCGTGCTGTCTCTTGTTGACGAAGCGCGCCGAAGAAAGTTCACCCGTGTTATGGTTCCTGCAGACAATGTTGCTGAAGCATTGCTAGTAGAAGGAATCCAAGTATTCCCGCTCCGCCATCTAAGTGAGCTGCGGGATATCCACAATGTAGATGATATGCCGATTGCTTCACGAGAAGCGAGAAATAGTGATAGTAGTGAAATGAAAAAGGAAGAAACAGTAGCAAGGAATTTAGAGGATTACACTGACGTAAACGGTCAACTGCATGTCAAACGTGCGTTAATCGTTGCAGCAGCAGGGATGCATAATGTACTGCTGAGCGGCCCTCCGGGCACCGGCAAGACAATGCTTATCAAGAGACTTCCTACAATCTTACCGCCTATGAATGAAGCTGAAGCTCTCGAGGTATCCAAGATCTATAGTGTATCGGGGAAATGGAGCCACTATGGTACAGGTCTTATGATGACGCGCCCCTTCCGCTCCCCCCATCATTCCATCACTGCTGCTGGACTTATTGGTGGAGGTGCGATCCCGAAACCAGGTGAAATCAGCTTGGCTCACCGCGGTGTCCTCTTTTTGGATGAGCTGCCCGAGTTCCCGCGCCAAGTGCTTGAAGTGCTCCGCCAACCACTTGAAGAACGAAGCGTTACCATCGGTAGAGCACGCGCCGTCTTCCGTTTCCCTGCTCACGTCATGCTGGCCGCCTCCATGAATCCATGTCCTTGTGGATATGCCGGTTCCCGTACAGAAGAATGTCGTTGTTCACATGGACGACTTGAGCAATATCGAAGCAAGCTGTCAGGCCCCCTGCTCGATCGGATTGATGTTCAGGTTGAAGTACCTCGTTCCCCTATTTCCGATTGGTCCAGCAACAATCTAAGCTCCGAGGAAATGCGCAAACAGGTCATGCGAGCACAACGGGTACAAGCTAAGCGCTATGAAGGACTGAATATCCAATTCAACAGCGAGCTCTCAGGCTCTTATTTGAAGACATATTGCTGCTTGTCGGACAGCGCGAAGAATATGCTGCAGCAGGCTTATGATCAGCTAGGCATGAGTGCACGAGCACATGATCGCCTCTTGAAGCTATCCCGAACGATCGCGGATATCGAAGGAAGTGAAGTTATCGAGGTTGCACACGTAGCGGAAGCGATCCAGTACCGTACATTGGACAAGCGGAATCATGCCTGAATGAACGGATTAGAATGCTCCCTGAAATAGTTCAATGTCGGGTGGAGTTCCAAGATCAGTCGAGTAGGTAATCGCAACTGCATCGAAGCGTATAGGAACCTCATCTAAGCGATGTCGATGCATATATGCCGTTGCCACTGCTCGCACCTTGCGCTGCTTGCGCCAATCGATTGCCTCTGCCGCACCGCCATAACGCAATCCCGCGGTGCGGCTTCTAACCTCGACAAACACCCACACATCGCCATCGTTCGCAACAATGTCAATCTCACCTAACTTACAACGCCAATTCACATCAATAATGCGGTAGCCTCTACGTTCTAAATAAACAATCGCAAGCTGCTCTGCCTCTGTTCCCCGCGCACGACGATTAAGCTTCATCGGCACACTCCTCTTCCGGCTACCTGACATATGAGGTGGAGTACCCGCATCAGCTGATGACATCTGTTGATTGTTCCTATGTGATGCCTTCCCATGATGATTACGTTCCACGATTGATCCACCCCTTATCCGCTCGCTGATCCGCTTTATATACAAAGGAGAGCACCTCTGCAACCAATTGATAAAGGGCTGGTGGGATTTGCTGATCGATATCTAGTTTAGACAATACTTCAACTAAGGAAGCGTCCTCTTGAATAGGGACTCCGCTCTCCTTCGCCTTTTCGAGAATGCGATCAGCTATTTGACCATGTCCCTTAGCTACAACAACTGGGGCTTCCCCTTGTTCGGGATTATAAGTAAGTGCAACTGCCTTTTTGCGTGGTGTGGCGCCACCTGCCTTCGCAGAAGCATGCGTCTGCTCTCTTACACCGTGACGTGCCTCTTGCTGATTCCAATAACTCGTTCCCGAGTTAGGTGGTGGCTGTACAGGCTCAACGGAAGCTGGTTGAGGGATAGACGGTTTGTTATTCATATCTTCATGTCCACCCCCTTGTAAGGCTTCGCGGCATAATCGTCCATGCTGATTTCTGGAGATGGCACTGACGCCGCATCAGAACGCTTCTCAGGAAGCGGTAGTGTTCGGAAAGCGGACAGCTGGTAACCGATTTGCTCCAGCGCTTCTTCCGCTTCATCACGCAACCCATCCATCCATTCACCGAGCTGTTCATCAGCATGATGGATATGCAACGCAACCGCATTATCTACAACTTGAACATCTACGAGCGTACGCCCGAGCACCTTCATATTCAAATCGAACCAGAGTCGGCAATTGCCCGCATCAAGCTCTCCTCGCTTGCTCTGACGGGATTGAATGTGAACGGCCGCAGTTTGCTTGCCTTCCGGCGTTACAAGCGGGACAAACAATGTAATATGGGAGAATGGAGCTTGGCGATCAGACGCGAGCAGCAGCTGTTGGCCGGTGACATGCTGTACAAGCTGTTGGGCTGCCTCACGGAGTGCATGCGGGACTCCATCAGCTTGCAGCAATTGAAGGAGGGCACTCTTCAGCGACTCTCCAACTGCCGCTCCCTGCTGTGTTGCACTGGCTGTCAGGTGGTTCATATCCAGCTGTGCCATCCCTGATACAACTGGTGCCACTGCCGTCCCTGCCTTCGCTGCTGCCCCGTTAGACATTACTTCTTGAGAAGGAGAAGGTGCACTACGCCCCGTTCCTCCATTCATAACAGATGCTTTGTCTGCTGCTGCATCATCCGCAGCTAATGCTGAAGCATGCACAGTTGCCGCTGCAGACTGTGCGGGAGTCCCGAATTGCGGTGCTGTGTTTCCGCTGCCGCTTCCCATTAGTCCACTACTTCCTGATGCGCTTGAGTTGCCTGATGCTGCAGCAGTGCTACCACCGCCGCCAACAGCAGGCTGTCCATTTTCACCCACTGTCTGCTGCGGCTGCTGAGACGTCAGCTCCATGACTGCAGCTCGATGAGCCTGCTGTTCATGCGACACGCCGAGCAATTGAAGGACTTTACCAATCCATGCACCACTCTGAACCATCGGTTGAGGAGAAGATGATGTTCCAGAAGCTCCAGCAGTCCCTGAAGCACCGTTTCCGCCAAAATTGCCGTTCTGAAGGGAGATAGATCGTACTTGTTCTCCATTTTGGACACCTCTGCCCACAGCTGATGTCGAATCCATACTCGTGCCGCTAGTACTCAGTGTCTCAGGCATAGGAGAGGCAGAAGACTGACCACTAGGAGCACTTGTGGCGCCACCATTCGCACTTGCAGCCGCCCCCGCTCCTCCGTTAGCCTGCTGACCTGATGTTTGCAGTCCCTCTGCAAGCAGTGCACGTATGAGTGTTTGTGCCTCACGCAGCGGTTGTGTCCACAGTGTACCTGCATTGCCAGTATTGGCCCCGCTGCTGCCAAGCGAGCCGCTGCCCAAGACCAGAGACTCATCCCCAGCGCGCATAAATCCTGCAAGCATATCCGTCAGCGGCTTGCCGAACAGTGCTTGCCGCAGACCACTTAATGTATCTGCTGTGAGCGGCAATTGCCGACGAAGCGCAAGACCTGCTGCTTGCATCCATTCCGACGCTGCCACTCCAGGAGGTTTCGAGGCCATCGCTTGGCTTAGCTTGGCTGCAAGCTCCTTCGTTAGCGGCAAACCAGCCCGCTGTAAATCTTGCAGTAAGCGGCGTGCCCATGCTTCATCCGGCAATCCGGATTGCTTAAGCGCTTCTTCCATTGATGGCAATGTGCCGACAGAAGGGCCCTCTGTCTGCTTCAATATAACCAATCCATCCGACTGCTGTCCCTGTACCTGCATCCACGTCGTTTGCCCTGGCTGCATCGGCGCATCCAGCACTGCACGTACAGGAACACCATTTACTGATACGACGGCCTCGCGCCCGTTTTCAGACAGTTCCGTTACAGTCGCACGAACGACCTGACCCGTTTTTAGTTCCAATGAACGCTGCTCGCCGGGTCTCGCCTCCCCAGCCAAACTTCGTACCAATTGTGATATATTCATGTCCATCCCACGTCCTCTGCAAATAGCTATCTTATATATCGGCATAGAGCAGACGAATAATGAGTATTTATCCGCACCTATCGTTCACTAGAACAGAAAACAGAATAATAGATAATTACTTACCGTTTATCAGATGGTGCTAGAACAGCGTCAACTGCTCCTCTTCAGGAAATAAGGAGGACAAGAAGCTCTTGCGATGCATCGGCGTTGGCCCATGAAGGAGCAGCTGTTCCCGATGCAGCTTCGTTCCATACCCTTTATGAACGGCTATGCCATACTCTGGATATCGGTCATTCCATTCGCCAATGCATAGACGGTCACGCGTTACCTTAGCGACGATCGAAGCAGCTGCGATCGATTGACTATTGGCATCACCTTTAATAATCGCCTCTTGTGCATATGGCAAATCTATCTTCTCCGCATCGACCAACAGCACTTCAGGCTGAGTCACCAACCCTTCAACTGCTTCTTTCATAGCACGACGAGCCGCCTGCTTAATATTAATCTGATCTATAGTAGCGGCATCTACATGTGCAACTGACCATGCTATCGCTTCTGCTATAATAATGTCATACAGCTCATTCCGCTTCTTCTCCGACAGCTTCTTCGAATCATTGATCCCATCAATAATAAGACCTTGCGGCAATATGACAGCTGCTGCAACAACATCACCAAATAGACAGCCGCGGCCGACCTCATCAATACCTGCGATATGCTGAACGCTGCGTTCCCAATATTCTCGTTCCCAAATTAATAAGTCAACGGGCTCTGCTGTTGCCTCCTGCTTCTTTCTCCCCATGCGAACATGATCCTCCCCAACCTGTCTTTACTTCACTGCCATATCTAGTAACGGCTGTACCTAAAGAAATAGCGCCGTACACCACTCCGGCGTTAACGGCGCTATCCTCATACTCCAAACATCCTACCTATATCTACCGAACAGCTATTTCACCATAAATGAATAAGGCTCTTCGAACGTAAGACGCCCCAACTTGCCAGAGCGCAGCTCTCGCAAAATAATGCCAGATGCCTTCTCTAAGTCGACTCTTCCGCCACCCATTAAGCACCCGCGCTTGCGTCCAATGTCCTCCATCAAACGCACAACTTCATCTGGATTGTCCACATCTATGACTTCGTCCGTCATGCCGAACCGCTCAGACAGTCGATCCCAGTAATGGGATGCAACATATTTCAGCGCGTAAAACGCGATATCTTCCATATTCAATATTTCTTCGCGAATTGCTCCGGTTGTCGCCAATCGGTAACCTACTTCCTGATCCTCGAACTTAGGCCACAAAATCCCTGGTGTATCGAGCAGTTCCATTTCGGAGCCTACACGAATCCATTGCTGACCCTTAGTGACGCCAGGACGATCGCCAGTTGCAGCTACCGATCTACCAGCCAGCTTGTTGATGAGTGTAGACTTCCCTACGTTTGGAATTCCAACAATCAATGCACGTACTGGACGCGGCTTCATTCCCTTTGCAATTTGTTTCTGGAACTTCTCTTCGAGCAACTTGCGCGCTGCCTCAGGAATCTGCGATACATTGCTTCCTGTTGACGCATCGACAGCAATTACAGCGTGACCTTCATTGCGGAAATATTTCATCCACTTCGCCGTTACGTCTGGATCTGCAAGATCGCATTTGTTCAGAATAATTAGGCGCGGCTTATTGCTGAGTATATCGTTAATCATTGGATTGCGGCTCGACACAGGCAGGCGCGCGTCCAACAGTTCGATCGCTACATCTATCAGTTTTAACTTCTCCTGGATCTGACGTCGCGCTCGCGTCATATGACCCGGAAACCATTGGATTGACATCGCTATCCACCTCCTTGGCAGCCGTAACTCAACTAATGATGTTGAATCAACTTAACATGCGAGATTGGCCAGAAGATGACGTCTGCGCGTCCAATGACATCTCTCAACGGAATAAATCCGAGCATGCGGCTATCGGTACTGTTGCTCCGATGGTCACCCATGACGAAGATATGTCCTTCTGGAACTTTGTTCGGCTGAGTCGAATCACTTGGGAAATTACGGTCATTATATAACATATCATTTTTATGAGCTTGATCTATTGCTTCTTGTATGTACGTCTCTTCTACCTTCTTGCCGTTAACGTACAAATCATCACCGCGATATTCGATCGTATCACCGGCAACACCAATTACACGCTTAATTAAATCGCGGTTCTCTTGTGGAACGTGAAATACAACAACTTCTCCTGTCTTAGGCTGTCTGAACTCATACAAGATCTTATTCACGATGAGCCTCTCACCCGTCCAGAAGTTAGGTTCCATCGAAGGACCATCAACTATAAACGGAGCGAACAGCAACCATCTTACGACAACGACAAGGACAACAGCTATCGCAATCGCTTTAATCCATTCCAACAATTCGTTTTTCTTCGGGCTGGCCGGCTTTTCAGCCGTTTCTTCCGGCGTATTCGGTTCCATCAATTGGTCGTTTTGATCCATTCGCTGTGCCCCGCTTTCTCCTAGGATGCGTATTTGAAGTTCACGTCATGCGCATTGCGCACTCCAATCCATACAAATAGCAAAAGGGAGCTTGCAGTCAAGCAAGCCCCCCGGTTGTTCCTTAACGGATTTCTTTGATTCTCGCTGCTTTACCGCGAAGATTGCGAAGATAGTACAGCTTCGCACGACGCACTTTACCACGGCGAGCCACTTCGATTTTATCGATTTTCGGAGTATGAAGCGGGAACGTACGCTCAACACCTACACCGTAGGAAATTTTACGAACAGTAAACGTTTCACTGATTCCGCCACCACGACGCTTAATAACAACACCTTCAAACAACTGGATACGCTCGCGAGATCCCTCGATAACTTTAACATAAACCTTCAAAGTATCGCCGGGACGAAAGCTTGGAATATCCTTGCGAAGCTGTTCTTGCGTAATCGCTTGTACGATATTCATCTAGGACTCCCTCCTTCCACACAGGTGTTCTTGCATCTCAGCATGCCTAGTGCATTCGCCTCATCGTATGCAGAGGACCACCGTATTCCAAACAACGAAATTAATTGTAGCATATGAACGAATAGAACACAAGCGCCTTTTCAAGGCATGGCTTCTTTCCAATAATCATAGGCATGCACCGCATAACCGGTATAAGAATGGTGATCTGCAAGCATCTCTGGAAGCTTGTCCAATTGCTTCAGCATCTCTTCAGCACCCTTCTCATAAAAAGAAACATGCGCACCTTCAAAACTCTCCTTCATTTCCACTGCAACTACGAGACGTTTACCTAACCGATCCGCCATCTGCATCTCCTGCTTCACCACAGCAACAATTCCATTGCTGCCCCCAGCCATATTACGGAACGCCATCAATGTCACATGATCCATACGCCCTATCATCCATTCACTAACCGACAGTTCCGACTTCCCCGGAATAAAGGTTCGATCCAGCCACACTGCGAGATCGACACTCGTCTCAAGCTGAGAATCAGACTTGGTCGATTCGACAAAAAACGCCATATTGTCTACCCACTGTACAATGACCTCGTCCTTATCACTGCGCCATTGCGGAAGTACATAAGGCTCTACATCCAAATGAATGCCATAGAAGCGCTCTTCAGGCCCGGCAGCGCGATTGTAGCGTTTGACATAATCAACGAGCTTCGATATCCGCTGCCGATTCTCTGTTAACGCCCATCCAGGGTGTCCACCCATAGCATGCATCTCGATTCCAGCATCATGCGCCTTCTTCACAAATTCACGGTACGCTTCAAACGGTCGCTGAAGATCCAAGCGAACATACAAAAAGTTGATTCCCTTTTCCTTCGCAAATGCAATGATGTCATCAGGCTGATTTATCGCTAACTCTGCTTGCCATACATAGGTTCCAATGATGGTTCCTGTACGATCAATTGGTGGCGGCATCGGGACTGTAATCTCCCCTGGATCAGGATTCGGATCTGGTTTTGGATCTGGTTTTGGA
>NZ_MAIS01000130.1:0-10235 GCF_001680695.1 Paenibacillus sp. KS1
GGGTATGGGGGAGGCGCTCGCCAACCCGCACCTTTTCGATGCGCTGGCGATTTTGACCAATCCAAATCTCTTCGGTCTAGGACATCGAAGAATTACGATTTCGACCATTGGCCTGTTGCCAGGAATCGAGAGGTTGACGCGGGAGTTTCCACAGGTCAATCTAACCTTCTCGATGCATTCGCCTTTCGACGAGCAACGGAGTGAACTGATGCCGATCAATAAGCGGTTTCCGCTCCGCGATGTGCTCAATTCATTGGATCGCCACATCCGACATACGGGAAGAAAGGTGTATATCGCATATATTTTACTTCGAGGGTTCAACGACTCGGCGGAGCATGCGAAAGCGGTTGCTGCGCTGTTGAGGGGAAGGGGAGCTTGGGAACACCTCTACCACGTGAACCTCATTCCCTACAATTCAACAGAAGTGACGCCTCAGAGCTACTTGCCATCTGATCCAGAGAGGATCGAAACGTTCGTGCGGACTTTGAAAATGTACGGTGTGAACGTTACGGTTCGAACTCAATTCTGATCGGAAATTAAGGCGGCATGTGGTCAGTTGTACCGAGCTGATTCTCAAATGAATGGATAGGAGAGATAGGTATGAGTTCTTTCGTTCTCGGTTTTCAGGAAATGAAAAATAACCAGCTACTGCTCGTTGGCGGAAAAGGATTGAATGTAGGGGAGTTATCAAAAATTGAGGGAATCCAAGTACCAGAAGGCTTTTGTGTGACAACACGGGGATATCAAAAAGCAATCGAGCAAAACGAAACGTATCATGCTTTGCTCAATCGACTGACGATGCTAAACATTGAGGAACGAGATCAAATTGGTGAAATCAGCAGGAAGATTCGAGAAATCATTTTGGAAGTAGAAATTCCTTCTGATGTTGTGGAAGCAGTAACTCAATATCTCTCCCAGTTTGGCGAGGAACATGCTTATGCTGTGCGTTCCAGTGCGACTGCTGAAGATTTGCCACATGCCTCTTTTGCTGGCCAACAAGACACTTATTTAAATATTATCGGCAAAGAAGCCATCCTGCAGCATATCAGCAAATGTTGGGCCTCCCTTTTTACGGATCGCGCAGTCATTTACCGAATGCAAAATGGATTCGACCATAGTCACGTTTATTTAGCCGTTATCATTCAAAGGATGGTGTTCCCACAAGCTTCGGGAATTTTATTTACCGCTGATCCGATTACTTCCAACCGAAAGGTAATATCGATCGATGCTAGTTTTGGACTTGGAGAAGCACTGGTCTCTGGCTTGGTCTCTGCCGATTGTTATAAAGTACAGGAAGGGGAAATCATCGATAAGAGGATCGCGGCCAAAAAATTGGCGGTCTATGGACGAAAGGAAGGCGGAACAGAGACACAACAGATCGATCCTGACCTGCAAAAGACTCAAACCCTGACTGAGCAACAAATTTTACAACTAGCACGCATCGGAAGGCAGATCGAAGCCTATTTTGGTTGCCCACAAGATATCGAATGGTGTCTGGTTGATGATACCTTTTACATTGTCCAGAGTCGGCCAATCACGACGTTATACCCGATTCCAGAAGCGAATGATCAGGAAAATCGCGTTTATGTATCTGTCGGCCACCAACAAATGATGACCGATCCTATGAAACCGCTGGGATTGTCTTTTTTCCAGTTAACCACTACAGCACCTATGAGTAAAGCTGGTGGCAGGTTGTTTGTTGATGTGACACCTATGCTCGCTAGCAGAGACCATGTATTAAATTACCTGGGAAAATCCGATCCTCTGATCAAAGATGCACTGATGACCGTTCTAGAGCGGGATTTTATAAGGATGTTGCCAGACGATAACACAGCACCAAATCCGTATAAAAGCACCGTAGATAAAATGCGTGAAATTGAAAACAATCCGTCAATCGTTCCTGATTCAATTAAGCGTAATCAAGAATCGCTCGAAGCGTTGAAACACAATATCCAAACGAAATCAGGATCGGATTTGTTGGATTTTATTTACGAAGATCTCGAGCAATTAAAGAAGATTGTATTTGATGCGCAAATTATAGATGTCATTCTGGTTGCAATGGATGCTGCAGCATGGATCAATGAAAACATGAGCGAGTGGTTAGGTGAAAAACACGCTGCAGACACACTTTCTCAATCTGTACAGGGCAATATTACTTCGGAAATGGGTCTGGCGCTATTGGATGTCGCAGATGTGATTCGTCCTTATCCAGAAGTCATAGATTATTTAGAACATGTAAAAGAGGATCATTTCTTGGATGAACTGCTTAAGTTAGAAGGTGGGCAAGAAACCCGAGACGCTATCGATGCTTATCTCGTCAAGTATGGAATGCGCTGTGCCGGAGAAATCGATATAACTAGAACGCGTTGGAGTGAGAAACCAACTACGCTTGTCCCCCTGATTCTCGGCAACATCAAAAACTTTGAGCCTAATGCGAGCAAGCAGAAGTTTGAGCAAGGGCAACAAGAAGCTATGAAAAAAGAACAAGAGTTATTAGAGCGATTAAAGCAATTGCCGGATGGCGAACAAAAAGCCAAAGAAACTAAACGAATGATCAATCTCATTCGGAATTTCAGCGGGTTTCGCGAATATCCAAAGTACAGCTTGATTAATCGTTACTTCGTATATAAACAGGCTTTACTGAAAGAAGCAGAACAACTCGTACAAGTGGGCATCATTCATGAAAAAGAAGATATCTTCTATCTCACTTTGGAGGAACTTCACGAGGTTGTACGCACAAATAAACTGGATTACCACATCATCAGTAAACGAAAAGACGAGTACAACTACTATGAAAAACTAACTCCACCACGTGTTATCACGTCAGATGGTGAAATCATTGTGGGAGAGTACAAAAGAAAAAATCTGCCTGACGATGCGATTATAGGTCTACCCGTGTCTTCCGGAGTTATAGAGGGACGCGCACGTGTCATCTTGAACATGGAAGATGCTGATCTCGAAGATGGAGATATATTAGTCACCGCCTTTACGGATCCTAGCTGGACACCCTTGTTTGTATCTATCAAAGGCCTAGTCACCGAGGTTGGTGGTCTAATGACCCACGGTGCCGTTATCGCGCGTGAATATGGCTTGCCAGCAGTTGTAGGAGTGGAGAATGCTACCAAGCTGATCAAAGATGGACAACGAATTCGCGTGCATGGAACAGAAGGGTATATCGAAATATTGTAATGGATGAATAAAACACCCCCCATTGATTTGGGGGGCGTACGTTATCTCCCAGCCTCATTGAGGAGCGAGTATGAAAGCTTTGAGCAGTTCTTCCTGTCTTTCTTTCGATAATTTATTATCGTCTAAGTAGGCAGTGTAATAAATGTCATGCTGCTTCCATATGTAATAGGTTTCAGAGATGAGCTTCTCGTTGTTGTAGTAGGGGCCGCCAAAGACATGATTGTCGTCCTTGTAGGCGGAAATGCCAATGCCGTCCATGTCCAGTTTCCTAACAAAAGTCAACTCTGAACCATTCATTAATGGTAACTTGCTTTGATAAACCGTGAGATTACTTTCTTGGGAATAGTCTGCTGCACGGTATGAATTTTCAACCGCATTCACGGTATATTTGAAGTAGTCGGCGTATTTATCACCTGCCTGGAACATGACCGAATCTGTAAGTTTCAGTTTGTTATTCGAGAGAGAGAGTGGGATTTTCACTTTAATACCCAGTAGTTTTTCCGCCTTCTGCAAATCTTTCTCATCATAGAGCGGAAACGACCTTCCCTTTCCGTCGTAACTGACATGCTGGGTTTGTTCCGGGTATTTAAATGAGTTCAGAATTTTCTCCAGCTCGTCTTGCGAAATCATTCTCCAATTCCGTGGAAGCCCTTCTTCCAAGGTATGATCTTCGCTATAGAAATGAATCGCGTAGTATACTCCTTCATCACGCCAGAAGAACGTTTTTGCGATTTCTGGCTCATGATGCTCGTATTTTTGAACGGTCGTTAATAAAATACCGGTGATATCGGCATATGTAACCTCTTCTTGTGTATAGGTTTGGGGGAGAGCTTCACCCCATGATGGTCCTGGGATTTTTGTCGTTTGCCCACCCTCCAATAATTGAGAGAGTTCCCTAGTCACTATACTTCCTGTAGAGGCGATCACTTCGAATTGTTTCTCATCGGCATTACCGTGATTTGAACTAAAGTTTATGGTGACCTCGTCATCCTTACTGCTTTCATGTTTTTCGTCAACGTTTATACTACGCAATTGATACCCCTCAGGTAGATAATCAGGAACTTTATATGGGAAACTGACAAAATCATTTGCTCTCTCCAAATTGTTGAACCATTTATACCAATCCATCTCGCGCTGAATCTTAAATGTGGAAGGGGAGCCCTCTTTTTTCGAACCTGATTCGGCGCCATTCGCGTGCTCCGAAGAGTTCGTAAGCATAACGGCGCCTAAGCCGAGAAGCAGGATAATCGTCGCAGCGGACAGTTTATACGTACCTTTTTTGAATTTGGATATCATCGTAATTCTCCGTTTCATTTCCCTATTGTTTTCAAAGAAATTCGAAAGATTGACCTGCGGGGAAGAAGTTCGAGTAAATAACCGCGACAGCATAAGAAGTGTCATTCCGTATGATGAGGATTCATGCTCATCCAGCATCTCGAGTACACCCGCATCGCATGCGACTTCCCGGTCGACTTTTATTTTTTTCATGGACAGCCATACAAATGGATTGAACCAGTGGAGCACTGCAGCCAGTGTCCACAAGAAATTGAACCATAAGTCATTTCGTTTATAATGGGTCAGTTCATGCAGAAAGATGTGCATAAGCTGACGGGAATCGGCAATCGTTACGATATCTGCCGGCAAATAAATTCTCGGCCTCGTCAATCCATAGATGCATGGGCTGTGGAGGCGAGTAGTCTCATAGATAGGAATCGGTCTCGTGATGCCCAGTTTCGCCTTGCATGCCTCCAGAATAGAGAGCACCTCGTGATTCTCTAATTTGCATGAGACTCCAACTCTATTGTTGAATCTTAGAACAACAAACAGATAATAGGTACTCAAGGCTAATATTCCTGCAACCCATACAATTGAACCGATCGTGAGCATCTTATTGGGGTGATCCCGTTCTTCTTCATAGGTATAGGGTTGAAGGGGCGGATTCACTATTGAACTTGATTCTTCCGTCTGCTTTGATATAGGTGCAGGATTTACGTTTGTTGTTGTATCGCTATTCTTTGCTGTCAGTGACGGGTCCATTGTGTCTTCTGAAGAAATAGGCTGCTCTGCAATCCATGTAGGCCAATTGATCTCGTGCGGTATGAAATTAAATAGGCTGACAGGACTTTGTGGAGCTATCGGAACAAGCAGCTTGATTAACACAAGAATCCACAGCACATGAAAAATACGAGGGCCTAGACGGTTAAATAATAGCTTCCGAGTCAAGAGCAGCGGCAAGATGATGACAGTGGACGCTAGGGATGCGGTCAACACAAGATAAAACAAGGTTTCAATCAGTTTCATACATTCGTTCTCCTTCTTTTAACCTCATGGCAGAAGCTAATCGCGAGATTTAACTGCCGTCTCCTTTCTTTTTCTCTAATAGCTGTTGGAGCTCATCAATTTGGCTATCCGAGAGTTTTTCCTCTTCCAGAAATTTGGTGAACAGCATGCCAATAGCCCCGTTATAAACCCGATCCAGGAAGGAGCGGTTCGCTGCTTTGAGATATTCGTCGTAGGTAACCAGTGGGTAATATAAGTAGTTCCTGCCGGACTTTTCAAATCGGATCGCCTTTTTTTTGTGGAGCCTATTCAGGAATGTTTTGATGGTTTGATCTGACCAATCCATCTGATCCTTTAAGTTGGAAATGATCTCGATCGATGTTAAAGGCTCCTTCTGCCATAGCAGCTTCATCACTTCACTTTCGGCCTCGGTAATGTGAGGGAGGTTGTTCAATATCTTCACTCTTTTCCGTCGATAATGTTTACAACTGTAAACTGTAATGTTCAGTTTACGCATGTAAACGTAAAAAGTCAAGAAGGGCGTAATCTTGTTTAATCCTTGGTACAGGAACAACTCGTAGACGTCACAGTCAGTCCCGTCTCCAATGAACTAGCGATGTATCTCACCATCAGATCTCAAATCCGTTGTCATGACATCATATTTTCTTATCAATAAACTTGACTAGGATTGGAGAATTAATTAGAATGACTCCAACAAAACGTTTACGTATTTAAACCTTTCATTACAACGTCATGAAGAAAGGATAGAATATGGGAAAGCAGGCATTAGATCAATTTCGCTCATGTATTCCTTTTTTCCAACTGTTAGTTGATCCGCATCGCCAAGATATCATTCTGTGGCTTAGTGAACAGGGGCCGATGTCAGTGGGTGAAATAACAGCCCAATCTACATTATCGCGTCCAGCGATTTCACATCATTTAAAATTGCTGCGGGATCAAGGCTTAGTTACGATGGAGAAGATCGGTACAGAGCGTTATTATTCCGTAACCTTGGATATTGCTGTTGATTCGTTAAAAAAACTACTATTGTTACTTGAAAATGAGTGCCTTTAGAGCAAATCTAAAGGCATTTGCAATCACGTATACGTCGAAGGGTTTGAACGCTTAGATATTTAGATGTTCGGAATTGTTGGATGGATAAGAGTATAAGGAATTTATACAGTGAGAATAGAAAAGGGGTGTAAAGGAATGAATCAAATAGATAAGCTGGACGTTGAGTGCATTCTTACGGAACATAAGGAATTTTTCCAACAAGGTTCAACGAGTACTGTACAATTTCGCCTCGAACAGCTGCGCAAATTAACAGAGAGCATTAAGCGTAATGAGGATCGAATTACACAAGCATTGAATCAGGATTTAGGGAAAAGTGAATATGAGGCGTATTCAACGGAGATTGGCTTTGTATTGGATAGTATTAAGAACACAATGAAGCATGTGAAGAAATGGATGAAGCCTCAGAAGGTAAAAACACCTCTAGCTTTGTGGCCGTCTAGAAGCCGTATTATCAAAGAGCCATATGGGACAGTACTCATTATAGGCCCTTATAATTATCCGTTTCAATTGCTGATTGAACCTCTTATTGGAGCAATTGCTGCGGGAAATTGTGCGGTACTTAAGCCTTCAGAACATACACCTCATACAACGCGAGTCGTTCATGAAATGATTAACGAGATCTTTGATAAGAGTTACGTCCGAGTCGTAGAAGGGGAGAAGGAAGCAACGTCAGCACTCATACATGCCCCTTTTGACTATATCTTTTTCACGGGAAGTGTACAGGTTGGAAAGATCGTGATGGAGGCTGCTGCCAAAAATCTAGTCCCCGTAACCTTAGAACTTGGAGGGAAGAGCCCTGTCATTGTAGACAAGACTGCGAACTTAGAGTTAGCAGCGAAAAGAATTGTATGGGGCAAGTTTCTAAATACAGGCCAAACCTGTATTGCGCCAGATTACATGTTGGTACATTCGGAAGTCAAAGACGCTCTCATTTCAAAAATGAAAGAGGTCATCGTGAATTACTATGGAGAAGATCCGATGGTCAGTAAGGACTATGGCCGCATCGTGAATGAGCGCCAATTCGATAGATTGAATTCAATTCTGGAAAAAGATCGAAATAACGTAATCTATGGCGGTAAATCAGTAAGAGAGAAGTTGTATATCGAACCAACATTACTGGAGGCAGCATCATGGTCTGATGCGGTTATGTTAGACGAGATTTTTGGGCCGCTTCTACCGATTTTGGAATACGATCAGTTAGACCATGCCATTCACACCATTCAAGAGCATCCGAAACCATTGGCCTTATACTTGTTCACAGAGGATAAGAATTGTGAGGAAGAGGTGTTGCGTAGAGTTTCCTTTGGTGGCGGTTGTGTAAACGATACGATTCTTCACATTGCGAATAGTCATTTGCCTTTCGGTGGCGTGGGGAATTCAGGAATAGGCGCCTATCATGGGAAATATAGTTTCGACCTTTTTTCACATCATAAGAGCATTGTTAAGAAGACCACAATAATCGATACCAGTTTTATTTTACCTCCTTACAATGAGAAGAAACTGAGATTGGTCAAAAAGTTCCTACGTTAGAATTTTATTTCTTCCCGATATAGGTATCATTAGGATTGTAGCAAGGATGGGATCGATGAACATGGAAGCGAAACGGTCAGCATTAGTGGTAGGAGCAACGGGTTTCATAGGGACTGAGCTAGTGAAATTGCTTTGTAACAGTGAAGAGTATGGACGGGTGAAAATGATCGTTAGACGTCCTGGAACGTACTCACACCCGAAGATAGAAGTACTTGTTCGTGATTTCGATAAAATTATGCAAGAGGATATTGGAGAAATACAAGATGTGTTCTGCTGCTTAGGCACAACGATCAAAAAGGCAGGGACTCGAGAAGCATTTCAAAAGGTGGATTTTGAGTATCCGCGAACCATAGCAGCTTTAGCTAAAAAGCAAATGATCGAGCATTTCATCATGATTACCGCAATTGGGGCAAATAAAAAGTCATGGTCTCACTATAATCGTGTAAAAGGGATGATCGAGAGCGAATTGATTGCTCTGGATTTCCCGCGGCTATCTATCTTACGCCCCTCGCTGTTAACAGGGAACCGCGATGAATTTCGGTTAGGGGAAAAGGTTGGGGAAATACTTTTGAAAATGGTAAACCCTCTGCTGGTGGGATCTGCAAGAAAATATCGTTCTATTTCAGGAGAACAGGTCGCATATGCAATGAAAGTTATCGCTTTACGAAGCAAAGAACAGAAAGTTACCATCTATACTTCTGATGAGATTGCAAAGTTTGCACCGCTTTAGTAGTATAGACCGATCACAAGACTGCCTAGCTATGGGCAGTCTTTGTTATAACTACAAGCCAATACGGGTGTCGGAAGCAATCAAGGTGGATTCAGCTGGAACAACGAAATTACGGAGAGGGAGAGGAGCTCGCGGGTGATATCATCTCACGTTCTTGCAATGATATCATTTATTGTCTACTTCCAATATTAAGTATACTATAATGAGATAAAGTCTATGAATTATGTAAAAGCTATGATAAAGAAAGCAAGAAAGGAAGAGGCTTATGCTTACCATTTATGATTGGTTTGGTTATAAATTGCCGAATACGGAACGTTTTCAGTTAATCAAAGAAGCTGGATTTGATGGCGTTTTAATATGGTGGAGTGATGGCTTTGGTCGTGACTGCTTTGGTCGGAACGATTACCGCAAAGGGCCGCAAATAGCGCGAGAAGCGGGTCTATTTATCGAAAATATCCACACACCAATCCAAAACGAAAACAACCTCTGGCTTGACAATCTGGACGGTGTAACCGCAACGGATTGCTATTTGCAATGTGTTGCAGATTGCGCTGATTTTGAGATTCCGACAATGGTTGTGCATTTGCCTAACGAAGACAATCCATATAACACATTGGGATTGGATAGAATCAAGAGAATCACTGAAAAAGCTGAACAGCTTGGTGTCAATGTTGCACTGGAGAATTTATGGAACCTTTCCAATTTGGCATATGTGCTGGAGCAAGTAGATTCGCAGCGTATCGGATTCTGTTATGACTCCGGACATCACTACCGCCATTATCCAGACTATGATTTATTATCCGAGTACGGTTCTCGGCTGATGGCACTACATTTACATGATAATAACGGAAGTTATGCCCAACATGGATTACCTTTTGATGGTACGATTGATTGGTCTACAACCATGAAAAAAATCGCGGAGACGGATTATTCAGGCGCGATTGCAATAGAGGCCATGAATTGGGATTATGCGGATTTATCAGCTAAAGAGTTTTTACATAAAGCGTGTGAACGAGCAAAGAGGCTGGAAGAATTAAAACGGAAATAATCTGCAACAATCATGGATATTTGCAGGATACATATTCTATAAAAATATCATACTGATTCATTACATATTATTGGTCTTTTGTATTGGATGAGAAAATATATAGAAAATAGGGGATTGTACAATCATGACGGAAGAAAAAACAAAAAAGAAGTCATCGCTAAAATACGTTATTATCGGTGTATTACTGATCATTTTAGCCGTTACGAATCCGAATAAAGATGACTTTACTGATTATGTGAGTAAGAAAGCAGACGCAAATCACTTTGTAGCATCTGTTGCTTTTAAGCTACTGGGGATGGAAAGAGATAATTATATTTTCTTCTCTAAGTTCTCATTTTATAACGTCAATGGAGACAAAGTTATTGTTTATGGTTTATTAAATGG